>CAZFOX010000609.1:0-3682 GCA_964520565.1 uncultured bacterium
GGCGGTTACCAGCCCCAATTAATTGCTAGTTCCTGATTAGATCGTAAAACCCCGGCTGTCTTTGACAACCGGTGTTTTTGTTAAGATTGTCTGGAAAGGAGAATATGCATACCGTTCTTTCTTGGGAAAATTTGTTATAATAGAAGGGAGACGCATTTTTCTGCAGATCAATAAATCAGCGTTCCGCAGAAAGGCCGTCTCTTTGGAATGGTTCGTCTAAATAGATATTCGCCGGGTCGATTTGGGGAAATCGCCAGCGGATTGGGAAAGTCTTGAAAATTTAGGAAGGAATGGGGAGTACGATTATGGCCTACAACAAAGAAAAATGGGACGACAATGCTACGGGGAAGTATTATGTGGACAAAAACTGTATTATGTGCGATGTATGCCGCGACATCGCACCGGATATGTTTAATGAAAGCGAAGACGGGAACCACCACGTTCTCGTCCGGCAACCGAAAAATTCCTCCGAAGAAGAAGCCATTCGCGATGCCATGGATCAATGCCCGGTCGATGCCATTGGCGACGATGGCCTGATATGACAAATGGCCAACTAACAACGGATTCATCACCCATCGCAACCGCCACCTCTCGCCTGAAGGGGTGGCGGTTGCGAACAATAAGACCGGAAAGGGAATCGCTATGAATTACTTTCAGGTTGGGATGGGTATCTTTTTTCTTTTCCTGGGGGGTGAATGTCTGATTCGAGGTTCTGTCGCCCTGGCGTATCGAATGGGCCTCTCGGCTCTGTTGATCGGCTTAACGATTGTCAGTGCCGGAACCTCCGCGCCGGAATTGCTCGTCAGTGTTCAGGCCGCCATTCAAGATCAACCGGATATAACCCTCGGAAATGTTATTGGCAGTAATATCGCTAACATCCTTCTTATCCTGGGGATCAGCGCTCTCATTCACCCCATCCGGTGTACCCGGACGATTGTCTTCCGTGATGGCGTTTTTATGCTGATGGCTTCTTTCATTCTGGTTTTCCTGGCCCGGTCGGGACAGATTTATTTCTTTCATGGATTAACGTTGCTTGGATGCCTCCTGGTTTATTATGGTTATTCCTATTTCACCGAAAAAATCGCCAAGGCACCTTCTGGCGAATTGCATCGGAAAGAGACTGAATTTATAAAATCCCAAGCGCCCGGTTCCCTCCGCGTAAACCTGTTCCTGATCCTGTTCGGACTTGCCGGTTTGATCGGAGGTGCGAATCTGTTTGTCCTGGGCAGCGTTTCTCTGGCGGAATCCTGGGGAGTTCCCACATCGATTATCGGGCTTTCCCTGGTGGCGATTGGAACTTCTCTGCCCGAACTGGTTACTTCGATTATTGCGGCATTCAAAGGAGAGACGGATGTGGCGGTGGGGAACGTCCTCGGCAGTAATATCTTCAATATTCTGGGGATAATCGGTATATCGTCCCTTATTTGTCCTCTCCCCATCGATCCCGGAATGATCTCTTTCGATATCTGGATCATGCTGGGATGCGCGGTAGCCCTTCTCCCCTTATCGCTGACCGAATGGCGTCTCAGCCGAAAAGAGGGTTTGGCTTTTCTTTTTGCGTACGCTCTTTATATCGCCGCGCTCTATTATTACCGGATACCCTGAAAATCTTCCCCCATTCATTTTGCAAAACTGACTCTATCGCAGGAAAACGACGCGCTGGTTTCTCCAGCGTGTTCAATGAGTTTTGTTTCCGTGAAACTTATGTAAAAAAGTGTATTAGGGGATCGATCGATCTGACAAAAATACGGTTTTGGAATAACTTCCCTAATAGAGACTTTTATGACTTTCTTCGCTTTCAGGCATAGCGAAGAAAATGACAATCGAGGTAGTGTCATGATTGCAATCACCCGTCCCGCCCTGCGCGTGTTGGCGCTGGGACTGAATCGGGAAGAGAATCTGTTTCTCGAGAAAACCAACGCCGGCCGCGAGAACGAAATTCACGCCGCCGATTCGGATATCGATCTTTGGGAGGCCGCCCGGAACCAGCGTTTCGATGTTTGCCTGCTGGGTCAGTCCGAGGCGCTTCCTCATCCCACTTTGCGCATATGGTTGATGCGAGCCTTACAGCCTCATGCCCGAATCGCCGTTCTCTATGATGAGATCGGCCCGGTCGAGATCGATCCCATTCCCGAAAGCGGCCCGGTGGAGATCATTCAACGCCCGGCTAGCGGAAGATGGATGCATTCCATTCTGGGCCGGGATGAGCCGTTTCCGGCTTTATCGGAAGACGATCGTCTCCGGCACTTCGATTCCAGCCTTCTCCACAAAAGCCCATTCGAATAGTGCATGTAACGCGATTGGCTCGATCCCCGTGGAAAAAATGGTTCGCGCCACTAGCCCCGTTTTTCTGTCGGTTTCATGATGATAGCCGGAGAGAGCGGAGGTATAAGAATATCCCTCCCCGGAAGGACAGCCGACGTGTTGTATCTTTATTCCGGCACGCTGTTCGTCAGCGCTGCGTTGTTGTTTTGGATTCAACCCCTTTTTTCCAAAATGGCGCTGCCGCTGCTGGGCGGAACGCCCGGTGTATGGAACGCTTGCATGGTGTTCTATCAGGCGGCGCTTCTTTTGGGATATGCTACAGCGCATGTTTCGATACGTTGGCTGGGCGTCCGGCGGCAGGCGGCCTTGCATTTATCGATATTAGGCGTTGGATTTTTCTTCCTGCCTGTCGCATTATCCGGTTCGCCGCCTACTGTTGAGCAGCCGGTATGGTGGTTGTTGAACCAGCTGCTGTTCTGCATCGGATGGCCTTTTTGGGCGATCGCCTCCACCGCGCCCATGCTGCAACGCTGGTTTTCGCATATCCGGCATGCGGACGCAAGCGATCCGTATTTTCTCTATTCCGCCAGCAATCTGGGCAGTATGGCGGCGCTGGCCGCATTCCCGGTTCTAATCGAACCTGCACTGGGATTGTCCCGGCAGGCATGGGTATGGAGCGCCGGGTACGGGTTTCTCTTTCTGATGACGTTTCTCTGCGCGGCGATTCTCTGGCGTTCTTCGATTGTTGATCCGCCGGATAACGAGACACAATTGGACGAGAGCGAAACACCTATCACTGCTTCCGTTCGGATTCGCTGGTTTTTTCTGGCGCTGGTTCCTTCCAGCCTTCTCCTGGGGGTCACGACCTATTTGACCACCGACGTGGCTGCCATACCGCTGCTGTGGGTGATTCCCTTAATGGTATATCTGCTGACCTTCATTCTCGTCTTTGCCCGGAAAACCTGGATACGCCATGCGGCGATGGTTCGCATCCAGCCGTTTCTGCTGGGGCCGCCGGTGGTGTTGTTCTTTTGGGGAAGCCGGATTCCCTTGGCGGTAACTTTTCCGATTGTCCTGGCTTCGTTTTTTGTGCATGCGATGGTGTGCCATGGCGAACTGGCGCGGCGGCGTCCCAGCACAACACATCTGACCGAGTTCTATCTACGGCTGGCGGGCGGCGGTGTGACGGGCGGCTTGTTGAACGCTCTCCTTGCACCCTGGATTTTTACAGCGCCGTTGGAGTATCCCCTGGCACTGGCCGCCGCTGTCCTATTGCGCCCTCGATGCGTATCGGCGGAAATCCATACCAGGCGATATGCCGCTGGGCTTCTGGCTGGTCTGGGAATCCTGTTGGCGGGACCCATGACCGGGAACGCAGACATCGCCTATCAGATGGGTGTTTTGGGTCTGCTGGTAA
>CAZFOX010000610.1:0-3682 GCA_964520565.1 uncultured bacterium
CAAGGCTCAAGAGGCGTTCCGAGAGATAAACTTGTAGAATCGCCTTGAAAGAATCCAGCTAAAGATATTAGAAATTCAAGTTTTCGTAAATTCTTTCAAGGCTCAAGAGGCGTTCCGAGAGATAAACTTGTAGAATCGCCTTGAAAGAATCCAGCTAAAGATATTAGAAATTCAAGTTTTCGTAAATTCTTTCAAGGCTCAAGAGGCGTTCCGAGAGATAAACTTGTAGAATCGCCTTGAAAGAATCTAATGAAAACTCACGAGTTATAGATTTTGTTTCGCCAGCGGAGAAAGTCAAGGAGCAGAATTACCTTTTGGGCAGTTTAACGATCGTGAAAGCGTTATTCTCCCACTGCAAGATAATATCCGGGTCTTCCGTCCAATGTTCTTTGGAAGTCCACAATGCTTTGGGCGGGGGATAGGCCAGGGTATACAAGTCGTATAGCGTTTCAGGAATCTGATCCTGCATGGGGGCTTTCAAACCCAAGACAGCCACACGGTTGACTGATGGCAAGTTAAGTTCTTTGAAGGCGTTAACAATCTTTCTGTGATCGGCGTCCATGCGCTGAAAATAACGAATTTCCGAATGGCCGATGTAAAAAAACGCATTAACGGAAACCCAGATCAGGCACCCCGCCACAAGGATTTTCTTCCAGTTTAGAGAATAAAGTCCGATCCATTCAATGAAATACACCACCCACAACGCCCAGCCCATGCCCGCCAGAAATGTGTAGCGGCTGGGATAATACCCCGGCGTATTGACTCCCAAATAGGGAGTCAGAGCAATGAGTGTCCAGAGTGACATTCCAATCAGCCCTTTATTCTTACAATAGATAAAGAGCGCGAATAGCGCCAATCCCGCTACAACCGCGATCCAGGAAACCGCCAAGGAAGGATTCGATACTCCCGGAACGAACAGGCGAATGAGATAGGCACCGAGATTGTGAAAGAGATGAACGCCCCAAAGCCCGAATACTCCACTCTGCACGGCGTCACCCGAAATGGCGAACCAGCCCCGCAGACCCAAAACCGCCGCCCAGGACGCCGCCATCGCGATCCATAAGGAATAAGCCTTCGGAAATTGCCGGACGCTAACCCCGAGCAGGATCGTCAAAGGAAATAAAACGATGGCGTTTTCCTTGGTCAATAACGCCAGAAGGTGAAATCCCACCGCCATCCATCCCCAGACGGCAGATTTCCGGATGGATGCGTTTCGTAACGAAAGCCACAGCGAAAGGCCAAGAATCCCAACCAGTATTTCTGACGAAGCGCTGATCCACAACACCGCCTCCCAATGGCTATAAGAAATGGCGAACAACAAGGCCGCCAAAGCGGCCAGACGGCGGGACGGTAGCAGCCAGGCGCAACATTCTTGAAAAAGAAGAACGGTAAAAAGATAGAGCAGACCTTGCACGGCATGATATCCGGCAGCCGCCGGGCCAAAGCAATTCGCTTGCAGCCATAAGACGGCAAAATGAAACGGGCGCCACATCCCGGTTTTCCAGACGATAAAAAAATCCAGCGGAGACGAAACGTCGTATCGCAACCAACGGATAAAACCGAAATCGTCGGCCTGAAAATAAGCCGGAAGGCATACGCCTGCCGTTCCCATTGCGGCCAGAAGAGGAATTACACGAAGAGCCCAGGATAAGCGGATGGAATCGGAAAGAGAGGGGAAAAACAGGTGGCGCATAAATGGATGGCCCCTTAAGCGGCTGAATTACATATCCATCGGCCATTCCGTGATTCGAACGTGATTTCGAATCAGCTGAATCAGCAGATACAATCCCGAAAAGACGGTGGCCTGGTAATAGAGGTAGAATATCGTTTCGCGGCGCAGCGGCAAGCGCGCCATCCATTGCGCGATCAGCAGAATCGCCGGAATGGTCAGCGCGGAAAACAGATCCCAGTCGGCGGGGAAATGCCGGTCGGGATTCCAGACAACGCTATACAATAAGTACAGCGCGGTCATCAAACCCGTCCATTGGCAGAAAGGCGTCCAGGGCGAAACACGAAAGCGGGAAGCGGCGATCGCGAACAGCAATAAAATCCCGCCGGGAATCATGCAGCAATATTCGTTAAACATGGCGAGGTAGACATCGAAATTGATAAACGCGGAAAACGAACGGAACATGGCTCCATCCGCTCCCACATTCATGACCTGCGGCCCCCAGAAATGATCCCACATCGCTTTGAAATCTCCCCCGTATCCATACAACCAGACGAACAATCCGAAGGGAATGGCGAATCCCCAGAAGCCCGCAATCAAAGCGCCAGAAGCCCGGAGGGGAGAGCCAATCGATCCCCCGCTTTGTAGCTTGAGGAAGGGAACCGCTAGAAAAACAGGCAGCCACCATCCCGTCGAAAGATGCAGGCAAATCAGCGCACCAAAGATAAATCCGGGAATCCAGACCGGCCATTCATCTTCCAAATAGCGCACCACAGCGTACAGGAAAATCGATAGTCCTGTTTGCAGCAAGGCATAAATCTCGATATTTCCCACAAACACCTGGGCATATCCATAACTGCAGAGAAGAAGGAGAAGGGCGGCGCCCGAAAACGGTTCCGGAACGGCATACCGGAAAACACGCCGCAGAAAGAGTGTGGCGGCGATTCCGCAAAGAATATTCAGAACGGTAATACTGATATAAGGCGCCCAATGGAAAACCTTCGCGCCGAACTGAACGAATAGAAAAAACAAAAACGTTCCGAAGGGTTCGCGAAGATAACGTACCCAATGGCCGGTATAAGCGCTGTGCTCCAGCCAGTCGTATCCATCCGGCGAGATATTCTGGCTGCGTAAAAACCACATGAAGATGGCCGCAATCAGGGCGATTACCCAGATATGAGGGCCGAAATAGCCCCGTTCGCGTAGAAAGTGAAATCCATTCCGCGCCAGTAAATCCACTCGTTTGTATATCCGGGGGTGAAGGAGGAAGAGTCCGGTTTGATACCAGAGGATTCGCACGTAGACGGGGAAATGGCGCGGTTGAGCGAAAGCCCAAAGATCGCGGGTCATTTCGTTGATCAAACAGAGTCCATAAAGAACACACGATAGGATAGCGGGAACCAGAATCCGCCGCGTTCGATATTCGGCGATTACCTCTGATACGCGGTATAACGTAACGGTGGAAAGAATCATCCAGGCGGGATAAACCCACGGCGGCGTCGTTCCTTTTTGCAGGAATCCGCCCGGGATCAATAGAAGAAGTTGAGCCGCCAGGAGCAATGCATGGAGAAGCAGATCGGCTTTCAATGGAGATATCTGTGGTTTCATGGAGTGTCGAACGATGCTCCCGTGGGAACCGTATATCCTCGCAGAAACGAGGCGGCCGTCATGGGCTTTTTGCCTTCCGGTTGTAATTCAAGAATCTCCACCACCCGATCGGCGGCGAACACGCGGATGGTGTTGAATTCCGTCCCGGCCACGGTTCCCGGAATTCCCGGTTTTTCTTCCAGAATATCGGTGCGAAGAATTTTCCAGCGTTTGCCTTGAAACGATGTAAACGCGCCGGGAATCGGATTGAGGGCACGGACGAGATTGTGTATATCGCGCGCGGAACGTTGCCAATCGATCCGGGCGTCTTCGTTCTGGATCATCGGCGCGAGAACGGCCATGGCGTGGTTTTGTGGAATTCGCGGTGCGATACCCGCCGCGATATCGATCAGGGAACGAACCACG
>CAZFOX010000611.1:0-3680 GCA_964520565.1 uncultured bacterium
GTGATTGATCTCGATATTGCATCCACGTTTCCGGAGTTTGTCCAGCATTTCGTTGGAACCCGATTCAAAACCGATATTAAGCACGTGATTGTTGATCGAGGCTAACGCTTCTACTACTTCATCGTCCAACAGGTTCGGGCGGACGAAGCATCGGAATTCCAGGCCTTCGTGCAATCCTCTCTCGTGGATCATCCGGCATAATTCGATCGTCCGTTTTTTGTTGACCACAAAAAGATCGTCGTAAATCAATATTTCACGGGGCGTGTATTTCTTTCGAATCTCCTCGATTTCCCGCACCACGTATTCGTTGGAGGGATAGCGGAAACCTCGTCCCCAATGATGAATGGTGGAGCAGAACGAGCAATCGTACGGGCAACCGCGCGAAGTCATGATATTGACCAGCGATCCGTCCGTCGCCCATTTCTGGTGGATCAGGTCGCGGTCGGGATAGGGAACCCGGTCGAGATCGGTAAAGAGTTCGCGGCGTGGCGAACGTTCCAACCGGCCTTCTTCGTTATGAAACAAAAGACCGGGAATTTTCCGCAGGTCTTCCGGCCGAAAGGCACGGCGGTCTTTCCAAAGCCGAATGAGGTCGGCGAAAGTCTCTTCTCCCTCGCCCAACACGGCGGCGTCGAACACGGAATCCAGCACCTCGGGCAGGGTGGAAACATGCGGCCCTCCACAAATCACCGGGCATCCCAGCGCCTCTTTGATCTTCCGAGCCTCGCGGACCGCATAGGAATAATTAAAAGTAACAAACGTCAGGCCGACAAAATCGGGCCGGTGCGGGATCAATTCGTGAGGCCGTCGTTCGACCACAAAATCCGCTCCGCCCGCATAGGCGCGGGCGTAGGAGGCCAGATATCCCAAACCCAGCGGGGGGATATACGACCACGTTTCGTCTGTTTCCGGGTAGCAGGCCAGGCTCAGGCCGATTTTTACCAAGACGCTTCTCCCAATCAAAAAGGGTTCCCTAAGCTGGGTTCAGTCTAATACCCTGGGTTTGGCTGTCAATTGACTGGTGAACGAGCCCGCTTTACTTATTCCAGCGGTCCGCTGCGGGTGGCGAAGATATCGCCGTCGGAAGCAACGCCGTTGGATGGTTGATAGACATATTGCAATCCTCGTTTGTCGCGCATTCCGATCCACCGAACCGATTCGTCGCTCCAGGGAAATTCGCGGGATTTGTTCGGGCCAAAACTGAGAATGAGGAATCCCGCGCCGGATTGCTCGTAAAAGCGTTCGCGCGTTTTCCCATTGGCGAGATCGGCAGACCAGGCACCCCCGCCATAATCGTAATAGACTCGTTTATTGGCGAATTCGCCGCCGAGCGCGCCCCCTAAATCGCTGGTAAATGGATCGCGCGTGGCTTCCAAACCGCTGATATAAGCGATCGGCGTGGTTAATTGCCGCCAGGATAGGTTTTCCACGTCCGGCCCGCCAAAATCGATGATGTAACTGTTATTATCCAGGCGATACATCTCCAGGGCCGAGCTCAGCGAACGAACGTCGGCGCGAACCCGCGCCACTTTGGCTCGTATCTGAGCGTTGAGAAAGTTGGGTACTGCGATAGCGGCCAAAATCCCGATAATGGCCACGACAATCAGGAGTTCGATCAATGTGAACGCATTTTTTTTCATTGTATGCATCCTCGCAGCCTGGAAATCTTTACGGTGGGGTCGCTTGTTGTTCGGTTGAATCGTTCCATTTTAGGAACAAACGGCACATTATCCCTCTCTCGCCGCATTGGCCTCTTTATGGAAATCATTCCTGTATTCTATCCTGATTTTCTTGCGATGCTGGGTGAAAATTGTTACGTTCTCTGAGTGATACTATGGATAGCCTTTTGGACGGGTATGGTTTTTGATACGATGAGAAAAACAGGATTGGAAAGGCGGTTGCCGATGAAACCCATTCTTCATTCGGTCAGTTATGCAGGTTTTTGGGGACAGGAAGCGCTCTCGTTGGATGACTTTATCGACCGCGCCGCAATGCTGGGATATGCAGGCGTCATGCTCATGGCGAAACGTCCTCATCTCTCCCCCTTGGATTACGACGAAAAACGGTTGGATCAATTGGCGAAACATCTTCAGGAGAAAAAACTATCCGTTGCCTGCCTGGCCGCTTACAGCGATCCGAATTGTGGATTCTCGGCTACGGCAGGGCCGTTTGCACCGATAGGGGAAATGCAATTGCTGAATATCCGGCATTACGCTTCCATGGCGCAACGGCTGAATGCGCCGATCGTTCGCCTGTTGACCGGTCTGGCGGGAACCGGCGAACCGTACACCGTGCAATGGAACCGGTGCGTGCGTTTCATGCGGGAGGCCTGCGGGATCGCCGCACCCTATGGTGTCACGATCGGCATTCAAAATCACGACGATATAGCCGGGCATTATTTATCCATGGCCGACCTGATCGACGAGATTGGATGTCCCAATTGCAAGGCGTGTTTCGACGCCTGGTCGGTGGCGCAGCACGGCGACGATCTGGCCGATGCCGTGCGGCATATGGGATCGCGGATCGTCCATACCACGGTGGCGGATTACGTAAAACGCCCGCGGTTCCGGTATCATCATCCCGGCGAGGGCAACGTCTACGAACGGGTTCTGGACGAAATCAAAGCGGTTCCTCCCGGAGAGGGTTTTATCGACTACCCGGCCTTTTTCAATGCACTTCGCGATATTGGTTACAATGGAACCGTCGCTTTCGAAATGTGCTCGCCGATCCGGGGAGGAGGAAGCCGCGAAAACCTGGATCGGTATGCGAAGAAATTCCTGGATTTTTTCACTCCCTGGAGTGACGGATAGGGCGAACTGAGTTTCTGAGTGGTTTCTTGGTTGGCGTTCATACTGCAAAACAATTCGGAACCGCCTCGGAAGTAGCGCGATGCGTTATTTATTGTTCAGGCTTTTGAGAAAGGATGAAACGGTTACGAAAAAGCGCAGCGAGAAACGTCTGGTGAAATTGAAGCGGCACATGCGCTGAAAATAACTCCTGGTTGCGTGATGATACGGGAGGGCGTTCAGGCTCGATGGAGTCTCGCCCTCCCGAATCTTACTCTCCTATTACTCTCTTATTCTGTGGCTCAATAAACCTCCCAGATTTCGACGCCGGTTGCCACGCCGAACGTGGCGGTTGTCCAGTTGGCGTCGTTGTCGCCGTCGCCGACCCACATCGCTTGAGAGTCAAACCCCCCGGAAGGCAAATCCGTATCGATGCACAGATGGGTGAAACTGATTTGGCTCCCGGCGAGAGGGCTGGGAAGCATCGGTTGCCATCCCAGTTGATCGAGAATTTCAAATTCGTAATCCGCCGGAATGGGGTCGGGATCGCTGTAATATTTGCTGCGTTCCAGAGACTTCCAGGGAATTTTGGCTTCAATGATATATTTAGAAGCCGACACTTTAACCACAACTTCCCATTGTTCGTTGACTTCCCCCTGGACGGAGGTTCCGTCTTCCAGAGTTTTGGCGGAAACGTCCGAGCGTCTCCCCAGGCGCGTACCGACGCACCACCGGCGAGTGGTTTGGACGCTCTGGTCTTCGGTTGCGCCGAAATCGAAAATAGTTTCTCCCGGCAACCAGTCGTCCGCCCTTTCGTAGCGTTCGAAAAAGTCGGGATACATCAGCACTTCCTGTTCGGGATTGTGGGTGAAATCGATGAACCATTGCACGCCG
>CAZFOX010000612.1:0-3679 GCA_964520565.1 uncultured bacterium
TGCATCATGGTTTTAAAGTGTAACTGTTATTGAAAAAAACCAAATCCTTCCTATCTGTTGAGCGATAAACGGTAGATTTTTTCTCCGGGTTTTTGGTAAGAAAAAAGCCCGCTGATTTTCCTCAACGGGCTTTTTGGAATTACAGCGAGTGACGGATGGGGGAGTCGGCTAGTTTTTCTTTTTAATCGCACCGGCCTGAAGGCGTTTCGACATCCAGTCCACAAAACCTTCCTGGTCTTTCCATTCGGTTGCTGTCCGGATAACTCGGGCTTTGGGATCGATGACGGTGTATCCACGGGCATCCACGGACAGTTTCAGGTTTTCCATATTGCAAAAAGCGTCCTCCACCGCCAGATAGACGGCAACCGTATCGAAGAGAGTCGTGCTTCTATTGTCCGGATCTACCTTATGTTTTCCTTCTTCGACCCATACCTTATAGTTTTCATAAAGAGCGCGAATCAGGGGCGAATCGGTCTGAATCAGTTTCTGATACGGTTCTCCCTGGATCGCGACGATTCCGCATGTATCCAGCGGAGTGATCGTGAGTTTCCAGGAGGCTGCATAGAGTTTCTGAGAGGCCGGAATATCTTCGCGCACGTTGTATTCCGCATCGGGAGTGGGGCGATCTCCGTATCCCTTGCGTACGCTGCCGCTCATGGCGTAAACCGTTACTTTATCCACGACTTCGGGATATCGTTGCAACAGGACGGGGATATTGGGGCAGGGGCCAACCACGATCAGCCGTACGGGTTCCGTGGCGGCTTGTATCACGTCGATCATTGCCTGAACGCCGTCTTCATGGATAGCGCCAGGGTATTTACTCAAATCGTAATCTTCCGCCCATTTGGCTTGCGGTACTTTTACATCCTTGGTTTTCACGCCAATCCCGACCGCGACGTCTGTCCGGCGTACTCGTTCGAGGAACTGTGCCACGATTTTTGCCCGTGCTGTGGTATCGTGGCTGTCGGTCACGACCAGTTTCAGATCCAGTTCGGGACAGCAGAGGAGGAGAGCTAAAGCCCAGGTATCGTCGATATCCGAACCGATATCTGTATCGAAGATCGTAGGGGCAGCCCCGGCGGTGTTTCCGAACCATAAAAGAGCGGCCAGCAAGAATGCTAAACATACGAAGCCATGGATATATTTCATCGCTTTCTCCTTTTTCCCTTCTCCTGTTGGAGGATCCATTATTAAATCATAATGAAATTAGATAATACCATCAATGCGGATAAAATCCCTATCTTTTTTCCCTTCCTGATGTAAAGGAGAGGATTACAATGGGGAGAAAACCAAGTGGAATAATTCTCTATAAATGGTTTTAACGATTCCGGTTAGGTCCTATATGAATATCTGCTCATATGAGCCTAAGAGAAACTTCGGACAGGGATTTATGGAATGACAACGGCCTCTGAAAACCAATCCATTCGGAAAATTCGTGAATTGTATCCGGAAAAAGTGGAAGAGATTCTTCGCAGTTTTCCCCATAAAAGATCGGCGTCGATTCCACTTCTTTACCTGGCATGGGACACCTATGGATATATCTCTCCCGAAGCCATGCAGGAAGTGGCGGAAATCATGGGGACAAGTCCGGCTTTTATCCAGGGGATAGCTAGCTTTTATACCATGTTTCCCCTTAAACCCTGTGGGAAATACCGGATCGAAGTCTGCGCTAATATCTCTTGTCATTTGAACGGCGCTACTCATATCATAAAAACCCTGGAAGAAAAGCTGGGCATTTCCTGTGGAGATCGCACTGAAGATGGACGGTTTTCTCTCGAAAAAGTGGAGTGTCTTGCCGGGTGTTCGAGCGCTCCCTGCATGCATATCAATGGAAAGGAATATACGTTTCTAACACCGGAAAAGGTTGTGCAAATCCTTGATTCTCTTGAAGAATAATGAAGAAGAACTGAGAGATGATTCTTGGGATGCAACTTGTGGGACTAAAAGAGACAGGTAGAATATTAACTAAGTTGATAAGCTTTTGTTAATTTTGGTTTTTAATTTGGTACCTTAAAAAGGCAATCGCATGGCGGAGGAAACGCGCGTCCTTTTACAGCACCTGGGTTCGGCGGATTTGCTGACGGTGAAAGCCTATCGCGAAACCGGCGGGTATCGCTCGTTGGAAAAAGCGCTGAAGGAGATTTCCCCTGAACAGATCATCGAAGAGGTGAAGAAATCGGGTCTGAAAGGGCGGGGAGGGGCTGGTTTTCCCACCGGCATGAAGTGGTCTTTTATCCCCAAAGGAACGGGAAAGCCCGTTTATCTTTGCTGCAATGCCGACGAAAGCGAACCGGGAACCTGTAAGGACCGGGTAATCGTCGAACAGAATCCCCATCTCCTTCTGGAAGGCATTCTGATTGCTTGCCGCGCTATCGGCGTGCATCGTGCCTTTATTTATATCCGAGGGGAGTTTCATCGGGGTGCGGAAATTTTGCAAATGGCGATTGAAGAGGCGCGCCGGGAAGGGCTTATCGGGGATTCCATTCTCGGAACCGATTTCGATTGCGACATTACGGTGTACCAGGGGGCGGGGGCGTATGTTTGTGGGGAAGAAACCGGCTTACTTACTTCGCTGGAAGGCCAGCTGGGATATCCACGCCATAAGCCGCCTGTCCCGGCTATTGCCGGACTCTATGGTTGTCCCACGATTATCAACAACGTCGAGACGCTTTCCGCCATTCCTTCCATCGTGTCGAAGGGGGGAGAGTGGTATGCCTCGATGGGGACGGAACACAGCGCCGGTTCGCGTCTCTTGTGCCTTTCGGGACATGTAAACAAACCCGGCGTCTATGAAGCGGTTTTGGGATCAATGACCCTTCGGGAATTTATCGAGGATGTCGGGGGAGGCGTACCGGGGGGGCGTGCGATAAAAGGAGTGATTCCGGGCGGTTCTTCGATGCCGGTACTGCGCGGCGATCAACTGGATATACCCCTGACTGTCGAAGCGATTCAGGAAGCGGGATCGTCTCTGGGATCGGGTGCGATTATCGTCATGGACGAGACCGTGGATATGGTGGAAATCGCGTTGCTATTAGCGAAATTTTACGAACATGAATCGTGCGGGCAATGCACACCTTGCCGAGAGGGAACCCATTGGTTCGTGCAGATATTGGAGGCCATATACCGGGGAGAAGGCCGCCCGGGCGATTTGGATTTGATGCTGGATATCTGCCGCTCGGAATTTACCTCCATTTGTCCTCTCTGGGCGGCGGCGGTATGGCCGGTACGCGCTTTTATCAAGCAGTTTCGCGCTGAATTCGAGGCTAAAATCCCGGCATCCGTTCCGCTCGAATCCGGCGTAGCTCGACTGCCGGTATCGATATAGACCGTGGAGAAATTGGGTATGAGTCAAACTCAACCAGACGCTGTGACGCTTACAATCGACGGCCAGACGGTCACAGTTCCGAAGGGAACGCTTTTGATCGAAGCGGCGCGGCGCCTCGGCATCGATATCCCCCATTATTGCTACGATCCCGATTTGAGCGTGGTGGCCAGTTGCCGTCTTTGCCTGGTGGAGATCGAGAAGGTTCCCAAATTGCAACCCTCCTGCTCCACACCCGTTGCCGAAGGGCAAGTCGTTTTGACGTGCAGCGAGAAGGTTCTGGAAGCCCGCCGCATGCAGATGGAGTTTCTTCTGGTTCAGCATCCACTCGATTGCCCGGTCTGCGATCAGGGTGGC
>CAZFOX010000613.1:0-3679 GCA_964520565.1 uncultured bacterium
GTGGGAGTGGGAAGGAATAGAAATAACGGGTGGCGGGTGATTATCCCGTCCGAAAATGAATCAAGTTCAAACGGTGTTGGCTCCCTGGCTTGCGGGCGAGGACGCCCGCGCTCCATACTCCTTCGCCTTGTGAGAGGGAAGAATAGAAATAACCGGCGGCAGGCGATTATTCCGTCCGAAAGTGAAACAAATCCAAACGGTATTGGCTCCCCCGGCTTGCGGGCGGGGACGCCCGCGCTCCATATTCCTTTGCCTTGTGGGAGGGGTGGGGTGAGGGCTGCTTTTCTGCCTCCGTGCTTTTCTGGATGAAATCGATCCCGAGCAGAGAGGGAAAACCGAGTTGACGAAAATACACCCCCCCAGGGGCATTATTTATGGCTTTGTAAGGATCACGTGCGGGAGTATCGGATATAAGGGATTTTGATGGTTCCTGATGGGCAGGAGATTGCTTCACTTCGTTCGCAATGATAGAAATGTATGATGGTTTTCGTTCGTAATGGTAGATATGCGTTGTGGTATTATTCAGAATGACAGATATGTATGGTGGTTCCGGTGGGCAGAAGGACGCTGCCCACATAAACAACGAATGGCTTATACCGAAAGAGTACTTGTTGGGAATAAACAACGAGCACTAAGGATCGTTCCGGCTCATTTTGCCAATACCGGTAGAAGCGCCTGGATCTTTTCCACGGCGGCATCTCGCCGATAGGGCTTGATGATGTAATCGTTGACGCCCGCGCGAATCGCCTCGCGGATATGGAGTTCATCGGCCAGACCGGTAACCATCACGATAGGAACCGTTTGGTTGACTTTCCGGATTTCGATCACGGCGTCGATACCCAACATGGCGGGCATGTTCCAATCCATGAAAATGATATCGTATTCGTTTTCAGAGGCTAAAGCGACAGCGTTTTCGCCGTCTTCGGTATGATCGATTTCATTTATACCCGCGTGAATGAGGGCCGTTTGCAAGAGGTTGCGCGCCAGCGCGGAATCATCGACAATCAGTGCTTTCATGATTGGATGTCCTTTCTTTTGGAGTCACGTTCATTGTAACGCGAATCATGAATTCACCCAGCTCACTGGAAAAAGGCACTTCGATCCAGGCCGCCCGGGAGGGGTAATTCAATTTAAACCGGTTTCCCCGGATGACGGTGGGGATACTCAGTTCGACGGGAACATTCATATGGCCGTTCAAAATAGCCTGCGCTCCACCGGCCATAATATTCACGAATTCAGAGACGGCGTCAATTACTGTTGAATCGACGACGACATATTCGCTGGCGTAAATCCGGCTGACCATAGCCAAGGCAGTCTTGACCGGAAACGCCATCGCGACAATTCCCTTAAAATTACCACTGAAACCAATCAAGGCGACAATATCGAGAGTGGGATGAAGCGTCCGGATCAGCGTGATCTCTTCCCGTTTCACCTCGCAATTCAGCATGGTGTGGAAGAGATTGTGAACGCTTTCGATGAAAGGGTTGATGTACTCCGCCCGAACTACCGGGGCGATAGTGCTTCCATTGCGGGATACGATCAGTTTCGACCTTACAGTGGGAGGAGATGTCGTAAGCATGTTGTCCTTCTTCCTAACCGAATCGATTACATTACAGAGCATTAATCGTTGATTTGAATTTATCGCATCTTGTCCATCCGTCCATAATAGAGATGATCATATCATAGATTATTATGTGAATATGTCAATGCAAAAAGTTAAAATTTTTATCTTTTTGTAAATATTTTATACAATGATATTGAATTTGAACGACACTAATAGAAGAGAGATCAGGCAGTTAAAAACGATTTGAGAAACGAAAAATAAATCAAAAAAAACACCGATACCTTCCCCTGCGATCCAAAAACATAGAGAGTAAATCCGGCATGTATCGGCCAGAGAGAATCGATAGTACGACCAAAGGGGGAAACCATCCATGAAACAGGTTTTATCATTCGTTCTACTGCTTGTGTTAACCATCGTTGTTCCTTTCATCGGTGAAGCGCAAAGCGAGCCATCGCCCCGGCTGTATGCCGTGCTGGAAACCCATGTCAAGCCGGGGTGGGTTCCGGTCTATGAAAGTTCGTTTGGCGATCTGATGGAACTGAGCGAGGAAGAGAGTATCCCCTGGCGGTTCGGCCCCATCGTGAGTCTGAACGAATCGTGTTCGTACTTTCATCTATTCCCCCCCATTGGCGATCTAAACGAACTGGCGCGCTTGCAGAACGCCGAGAATCCTAAAGGAATCGAAGCGTGGGACAAGTTGATCGAGAAGATTCAAGTCTCGAAACTATACGAGAACTGGTGGGTGGTTAAGGAACGTCCCGATCTTTCCTATCATCCCAACGGAGATCGGCTTACGTTCGGAGGGGATTCGCAATACCTCAGTTGCACCTTCTTTTACGGTATGGCCGCTCAGAAGAACGAGATTGAGGGCGTCTGCCGGGAATGGATCGAACTCTACCAAACCAACGAGATACCCTATGGATATAGCGTGTTCGAATGCATGGTGGGAGGAGCTCGGCCGTTATGGATTTTTGTATATGCCGCGCCCGATGCGCCTACGTTTTTTCAGCGCCAGAAAGAAATCGCTCAAAAACTGGGGTACCAGGAAGCTAAAATGATGGAGAAAGCCCTTAAACAATGCCGTTCATATCAAGTGCGTTCCGGCTTCTACCGGCCCGAATTGACGGGATGGAAAAAGTGGGGAACGGAATAAACGACGGTTTTGGATTATCAATCCCCGAGGGAACTTTATATTCTTGGTGAAAGAATGAAACAGTCACTTTGATTCATCCGGCGGTTCGAATCGCTCTTCAACCGGCTGGTTGACCGTTGCCTCGATCAGTTTCATTTCGTAATCGTAGCGAACACGGCCTCTACGAAAATGATCCGTAATCGCGACGTTCATGATGGTCGCACCCGGCATGCCTTGATACCGATCGTAAACCATCGGCATCCAGCAAAAGAACTCCATGCCTTCCATATCTTGCACGGAAACGGTTCGGGGAACCAGCATCCCGGATATTTCCACGAAATCGCCGCATACGATCCTGCGCATCACGCGGCCGCTTAAAAGCGTATCGCACTGTTTCCAATAGAAATTATGGCCGTCCAGTAAAGTAAATTCGTACGTATCGTATAGATATCGGTTGTTGATCGGCGTCAGCCAGAGTTTTCGCTTGATTGGATCGTAAGCGGTGATTCGGTATCCACAAAGCAGAAACCAATCCAGATCGGCTCCAAACCGGTAAGGATGGTCGGGCTGTTGCAAGAGTCCGGAAGTAGTGAAACCTTTCAAATATTGATAATTTTTCATAGCGTCGTTATCTTTTGAAATGGTTAACATACCCTCATTCTTGTCGTTCGTATAATAAACGTGCCGTTTCGGCAAATCGTCCGGCCACTGTACCTCCAAGATACGATTATGGTTTCCCACTGTATAAGTACGGGTCGCCGGACGGATTAAACCACTTTTCAGGCGTTCATGAATTCGTATGTATTCTTCCAATCGATCGTTGGAAATCGAATCCCACGCCGTGAGGAATTGTCGCGTATCCTTTGACCGGATTCGATCTCGAAACGTATCGAATCCATCTTTCCGCAGTTGCATAACCTGTTTTGCGATTTCCAACAAAGGGCGGTCATCCAGTTCCAGATAAGGCTCGTTCGAAGCGTATG
>CAZFOX010000614.1:0-3678 GCA_964520565.1 uncultured bacterium
TAGGACAGGGTGCAAGTGATTTCACTTCTGATACGTATATAGTCAAAATACTCTCTGGCAATATTCTTGTCATTGATGATCCAGAAATGGGCGCTATCCAAGGAACTTTTACATATGATAATGAAACGGGTAATTTCAATGGACAATACAGTAAAAGCGGCTCTTTAGCCAACTTGGGAAGATATCAATTGAATGGTACTTTTTCTGGCCAATTTAAATCGAATTTAGAACTAATAGGAGTAATTTCAATCACACAAAAATCTCTTGATTATGGGATAACAGAATATAATAGTGCCAATTATGTTGGGACAAAAATGAATTGATTTATAGGTATAACTCATGGATTTTATGCTATGGCCGCCTGCAAGACATACCATCTCAACACATTCAACGTAATCGCCGGGTTCCAAGGGCAGATTTTGTAGGATGGATCAATCCTTACCGACCCATCAAGGGCATGATAAAAGGCTGTGTCTGTCAATCGTCCGAATCTGGATACCCAGGATAAAAGGATACCCAGGATAAAAAAACGGGTGCCAAGAACTGTAGGCTTGGCATCGTCTTTCTGCCCACCGAAACCACTTCCCAACCCCTCAAAACCCCTCATTCAATGTATCGGCGATAGTAATCGCGGATGCCAAGGGCAGTGTTTTTTCTGCCCTTGGGTTTCGTCGTTCTATGGCTGATTCTTGAAGAGATTCCGGATGAAAGGATACCCAGGATAAAAAATGCCGTTATCCTGCCCATCCAAAAAAACCTGCCCATCCTGATTCAGACAAAATAATATAATAGCAAAAACCGGCCGGTCCTTCCCATCCCATCACTTCCCATCGGGAGACCAGAGCGTAACCCCCGCATGAATGGCGGCCTGTTCCAGTTTTTTATCTTGGGTTGCCAACGGAAGATTTTCCCGTATCGCTAATTCCAGGTAGGCGGCGTCGTATGCCGAAAGAGAATACGTTCGCGCGATGGCATGCACGTTCGAGATCGATTTCAAATCCTCATAGGCCATTACTTCGATGGGAAAAGTCTCCAATATCGAGAAGATTTCTTGGGTTTCGCCGGGGGTGAGGCGTTTTCGCCGTTCGGCGTTCAGGCAGGCGTTCGCGGTTTCCAGCGGCCATATCGGGGGAACCTGCGCCGCTGCGTTTTGGCTCAATGCCTCAAAAACCGCATCCACATAGGCCGAAGTTTCGTCCTGAAAGAAGAACGCCAGGGTTGCCGAACAATCCAGCACAAATTTCCTCATCTACCGCCGCCCCTCCTCGATCAGGTCTTTGATTTTCAGGCCGTCGAGAGAAAGCGTTTCCCGGAGCTTCCGGGCGCGATGGAGCGCTTCTCTGGCGGCATCCCGCGATGGTTTCTCGGCGGGGATCAGCCGCGCCACGGGGATTCCCCGCCGGGTAATAATGTATTCGTGCCCTTCATGCACCTTGGCGATGATTTCGGAAAGATGCGTCTTGGCTTCATGCAGCCCGATCTGTTCCATGTTACCTCTCTTTGAACTAGTCTACAAACTAGCTTATTATAACAGCTTTTGTGGATAGGTCAATTTTTCTCGACCCATTGATGGCATAATAAAAGGCTGTGTCTGTCAAACGTCCGAATCCGGATACCCAGGATAAATAATGCCTTTATCCCACCCATCCCGAAAATCCTGCCCATCCTGATTCTGACAAACACTCCCCCCCATAATCCATCCAAAACCCTCCATCTGTGCGGATTAAATCGCCGTTCATGCTATTCAAAGCCCATATAGAGGAGAAAATAATGAACGAAAGGCGAAAAATAAGTCAATCTAAAAAATATCTGTACTTCTGTTATAGTACACCAGAACAGCTCGTGGCCTCGGCTCAAAGCGAAACAAAGAGAAATCAACCGGTTATATTGCTATTCATGCATTAAAACATATATATAAAGGAGAGAAAAACTTGTGAAAGGAGGCAAAATAAGTTAATTTTAAAAAATATCTGTACTTGTGTTATAGTACACCAGAACAGCAAGGTAGAATGGATTCAAAAACGCAACGTAGCGGAGTGTAGCCCATCAAAACCACTTACTTACTCCAGAATCCCCTGTTCAAAATCGTATACCTTCTTTCCCCCGACGAAGGTTGCGGCGACATGGCCTTTCACTTCCCAGCCATCGAAAAGGGTGTTTCTCGATTTGGAGAAGAATTTGTTCTTATCGATTTTGCCGTGGGATTCCGGATTCCATAAGACCAGGTCGGCGGGTTCGTCTTTGGCCAGGCGGCCACCCGGCAGTTTGAGGAGAGACGCCGGTTTGTCGGTCACCAGGCGCAGCAAAGAAAGCAGGTTCATACCCGATTGTTGCAGGATTTGATTCATAACGAGCGGCAGAAGAGTTTCTAAACCGATCGCTCCCGAAGGCGCCATGGGAAATTCGACGTTTTTATCTTCCTCCGTCCAGGGAGAATGATCGGAGGCGATGCAATCGAGGGTTCCATCGCGCAATCCCTCCAGGAGGGCCTTGCGGTCATCATCGGTTCGCAAGGGCGGATTGAGCTTGGCGTTGGTGTTGAAATCTTCGGTCGCTTCATCGGTTAAGAGGAGGTACTGAGGGGCCGTTTCTCCGGTGGCTTTCACGCCTTTCTTCTTATAGAAGCGGAGCAAATCGACCGACTCGGCTGTGCTGATATGGGTAATATGTATGTGAGCGCCGGTTTTTTTGGCCAAAAGAAGATCGCGGGCGATTTGAATACTCTCCGCCTCTTCCGGTTGGCCGATCAAACCCAATTTAATCGCCATTTCTCCATCGTGAATAAATCCGTCCTTGCTGAGTGTAAGGTCTTCGGCATGCGAAAGAATGGGGATACCGAATATGGTGCAATATTCCAGGGCGCGGAGTATGACCTGCGAATCCATAATTCCCTGCTCGTCACAGATGGCGACTGCACCGGCTTCCACCATCTCGCCGATGAGAGCCAGTTCCTTGCCCTCCATGCCTTTGGTAATCGCACCGACGGGATATACACGAACTACGCCGCTATGTGCGACGCGTTCCAGAATAAAATCAACCCCGGTTTTGTTGTCGATGGGAGGAAGAGTGTTGCCCATGCAGGCCAGCGAGGTGACGCCCCCGGCGGCGGCTGCCCGCGTTCCGGAAGCGACAGTCTCTTTCCCCTCGTAACCCGGTTCGCGAAGGTGGACGTGAAGATCGACCAGTCCGGGGAACAACCACAAACCATGTGCATCAATGGTTTCTTCGCCGGTTTTTTTAAGGTCTTTTCCGATTTGGCCGATCCGCCCATTCTCGATGCGAACGTCGGCGATTTGATCCATGCCGCTCGCCGGATCCAGGACGCGCGCCTGTTGGATCAAGGTTGTGGTTGCCGTTTGGTAGGGTTGTTTACCCATCGTATCCGGTGCCCCCATTACCCATTTGGGTTGAGTACGATTGTACGGTTCCTGTTACTCGGTGGAATATTATTCGAACAAACTTGGTGTATTATCCGAATTTCGCTCCGGCGGTTCCTTATCGCCGCTGACCAATAAAAAGAGAAGCGCCATGCGGATCGCAATGCCATTGGTTACCTGCTCCAAAATCACGGAGCTTTTACAATCGGCGACTTCGGATGTAATTTCCACACCCCGGTTGATCGGGCCGGGATGCATAACCAAAACACCTGGTTTACAACGTTTTAGGCGCTCTGCATTC
>CAZFOX010000615.1:0-3677 GCA_964520565.1 uncultured bacterium
CTGCGTTGTACGGGCGATCTTGTCGATTTCGTCGATATAAATAATGCCCCGTTCCGCCTTTTCCACATGATAACCGGTCGCCATCAATAGCTTCAGGATGATGTTTTCCACATCCTCGCCCACGTACCCGGCTTCGGTGAGGGTTGTCGCATCGACGATTGTGAAGGGAACGTTCAGGATTTTCGCCATGGTCTGGGCGATGTATGTCTTACCCGAACCGGTGGGACCCATCATCAGGATATTGCTTTTTTGTAATTCGACGTCGTTGTTGATGGCTTCGTGATAGCGAATGCGTTTAAGGTGATTATGCACCGCAACCGAAACCGATTTTTTGGTGTATTCCTGTCCGATGACATATTGATCGAGGGCTTCCTTGATCTCTTTCGGCTTTAAAAACTCGCGCAGTTCGACTTCGATTTCTTCTTCTAGGACGCTGTTGCACAGGCGAACGCATTCATCGCAGATATAGGCCGGTTGCGAGGTATGCTTCTGAGGCGGCCCCGCAATCAGTTTTTTCACTTCGTCTTGGTGTTTACCGCAAAACGAACAATAGAGCGGCTTGTTCTTTATACTATAATCCATGGAAAGCCTCTGATTTTCACTCTCCCCGCGAGAGTGAATTTTGCAATGGATTACCCCGCAAAAAGCGGCGTAGTCGATCCCAATCTCTTATTGTAAACCGAATTTCATCAAACCGGGAACTTTTTTTTACGAATCGCTTTTTGAATTCGTTTTCCGGGGGATGAAAACGCTGTCGATCAAGCCGTAATCGCGCGCTTCCTCTGGCGACATAAAGAAATCCCGGTCGGAGTCTTTTTCAATCTGCTCCATCGGCCGCCGGGTATGAAAAGAGAGAATCTGATTGAGGCTGTTTTTCAGTTTCATGATCTCCCGCGCCCGGATTTCGATATCGCTGGCCTGCCCCTGATACCCGCCCATCGGTTGGTGAATCATGATCCGGGCGTTGGGAAGAGCGTGGCGTTTCCCGGGCGCGCCGGCGGCCAGAAGAACCGCCGCCATACTGGCGGCCAGTCCCATACAGGTTGTAGCGACATCCGGCTTGACGTATTGCATCGTATCGTAGATCGCCATCCCGGCCGATACAGAACCGCCGGGACTGTTGATATAGAGTTGAATATCCTTCTCAGGGTCCTCGGCCTGCAAGAAAAGCATCTGAGCGATAATCAGATTGGCCATGTGATCCTCAATGGGATCCCCGATAAAAATGATGCGATCTTTCAAAAGGCGAGAGTAGATGTCGTAAGCGCGTTCGCCCCGGCTGGTCTGCTCTACCACCATAGGAACCAATACCACCGTTATTCCTCCCTTTTCATCATTCCGCTCGCTAGGATGCTCTTCAATGAAACTGTTCCAGTCTTGAATCAGGCGGATGGATTGTCATCCTCCACTTTTGATTCGTTGCCTTCCTCATTCCGCGAGGTTGCGATTTCGGCCAGATCTTCAAGATAGTCCAGTACTTTTTCCTCTAAAGCTTCCCGTTCGTAATACGATTTGATTCCCTGCGATTCGATGCGCCGTGCGTAATGAACCGGATCGTATCCGGAATTGGATGCAATGCGGCCAATGTAAGCATTATAATCATGCTCATCCACGGTAATGCTCTCTTTTTCCGCTATCCGATCTAGAATCAGGGAGAGACGCACTTCGTCTAGAGCCGCCTGTTCGTTTCGCGCCAGCATGCCCTCGTTTTTTTTGGCTTCTGCTTCCAGGCTGGTGCCAATTCGGCGCAATTCCATATCGTGCAGGGCGTTGATGTAATTATACCGGGCGCGCACCATGCTGGGCGGAACGTCGAACGTGTTGCGCTTCAAGAGTTCTTCACGGATTGCCTGGCGCTTCTGTTGTTTCAGCCGGGCCTCCTGATTGCGTTCCAAGTCCTCTCGAATCCGTTCTTTCAGTTCGTCCAGCGTTTCGAAATTCCCCATATCTTTCGCGAATTCGTCGTCGAGTTCGGGCAGGCGTTTTTCACGAATGGTTTTCAGTTCGACCGAAAAATGAGCGGTCTTTCCCCTTTTTTCTTCGATCGGGTAATCCTCGGTCAGGATTAAATCGAATTCCTTCTTATCACCGATTTTCAAACCGATCAGGGCGTCTTCCAAACCGGCGATATATCGTTTGGAGCCCAATTCGATATGAATTTCCTTATGCGTTGCCTCTTTGAACGGTTCCCCGTCGATCGTCGCCTTGCTGTCGATAGTCACATGATCGGTCTCCATCGCCGGACGGTCTTCGATCGTGACGAACATGGCGTTGTTTTCCCGAAACCGGTTGATCTGTTCGACGATCTCTTTTTCGGTCACCTCGGCGGGCGGCAGTTCGGGACGAATATCTTTATAATCGGCGAGTTCGATGGAAGGAATGTATTCAAATTTGGCTTCAAAGATAATCGGCTCGTCTAAATTGATCGGCGGTTTCTCTTTGGTTTCTTTTTGGGCTTCTTCGCCTTCGCCTTCTTCCTTTTTCAGGCTCGGATCGGAAAATTCCGGTGTGGTAACCGGTTTGATATGAAGCTCTTCCGCTGCTTTCTTAAATGCAGACTCGATCGCCTTCTCGCGAGCTTCCACGTCGAGATGCTTTCCAAACTTCATCTTGACAATGTTGCGAGGGGCTTTCCCCTTCCGAAAGCCGGGAACCTGGGCGTTATCCATAAACTCCTTGTAAACGCCTTCCAGTTCAGTACCGATCTCATCCGTAGGTACTTCGATCTTCACGGTTTTCGTGCAAATTCCGGTGTCTTGTTGCTCCAGGATCTTCAAGGTCGTTGCAGCTCCTTGTTTAGGTTTGATTCCAATTAAAAATAAATAAAGGTCATGACCGTTTTTCGGATCAAGACCGCTTGAAACGGATATCCACAAATATTGAAGTATCAAGCTAAAAACTTTATCTTCGCAGAGATAGGATGTCAAGCACAGCTTGCTTACTTCCAAAACATCTCCATGTCTATTTACATAACCATACCGTCAGAAGAAGAAACATATGAATATCGCCAACTTATCTCCTCTCACTCTTTAAAGTTAGGGCGATCCGATATGCCTTTTCTATTGTTTCCACACCTTGTCCCCAGGAAAAATATTTCTCCGCTCTTTCTCGAGCTTTTCTCCCATCGGTTTCCCGGCGTTCCGGAGCAGCGGCGTAGGCCAGAATCCCCTCCGCAAGGGCGGAAGCGCTGCCGGGTTCGACGACGATTCCACACCCGTCAATCATCCACGCCACTTCCCCCACCCGGCTGGCAACAATGGGCTTACCGGAAGCCAGATATTCGGCGATCTTCAACGGGCTTTTCGCTCGCGTAGCTGGATTGTCTTCAAAACAGGCAACGCAGATGTCCGCCGCACCCACGATTTCGGGAATAAGTCCCGAATCGATGTAACCCGTCATATAGATAGAGTCCCGGGCTGGCGAACGCCCTGCTTCTTCGCGTAATGCTTGTTCCTGCTCTCCACCGCCAACAATCATGAATTGTGCATTTGGATATTTTTCCAACAAGATTGGAACAGCCTGGATCAACAGATGAGCGTGTGCCGCCCCTTCCAATTGGCCGATATACAGCACCGTCAATTTCTGAGGATCGAGATTCCAGGAGGTCAGTATTTCTTTTGATCGGTTTCTCGGTGTAAATCGTTCCAGATCGGCTCCCACGGGTAGATGCCACATTC
>CAZFOX010000616.1:0-3662 GCA_964520565.1 uncultured bacterium
ATTTCCGCCCCGTATTCCCTCCTGAAATACTCCAAATCCCGGTAGGGTTCGACCCAGGCCAGCGATTCCTTCGATGAGCTCTCTTGAAATACTGCCCTTTCCATACTGCGATGATCGATGCTCTTAGGATCGCCCTGGTAATATTTCTGGTGAAATTCGCCTTCTGCCATGTAGGGCGCGTGGGAATCGTAGTAATGAACCCATAGGAAAAACGGTTCGTTGTGCACCCGATCCAGCCATTCAATTGCCGCATTGGTTGTAGCCCTACCCCCCCGTGTCAGACGATTGTATCCACCATCCCGTTCGCTCCATTTTCGGCTTAGATGGTTGTATACGTCGAACCACTTTCCCAATCCGGAATATTCATCGATCAAATGATATACGCTGATCGATGCACCCGTTTTATAGCCCCGTTCTACCATAAACTGTGTAAGCCGCGGAACCGCATCTCCCAGAACGTAGCCATTGGTTAATACACCATGCTGAAACGGCTGCATGGAGGTGAAGATCGACACATGAGAGGGAGTCGTTGTTGAACTTGCTGAAAAAGCTTGTTCAAATAGGATTCCTTCCGATGCGAGCCGATCCAGATTCGGCGTTTCGATCCAGGAATTTCCATAACAATGCAAATAATCGGCCCGGCATGTATCTAGCGTGATCAGAATCACGTTGGTTTCCTTATTTTGATTTTTTATCTCCTGCCTCCCACCTGAGAATAGCCTTGGTTGCCTCCAGATTGCCCAATCGCTATTATTGTCCTTCGATGTTTCTTCCGCTCCTGGATGAGTTATCCATTCGAATGTCACGGAAGCATTGTGAATCGTGGATAAAGCGATCTTTTCACGTCTCCATTCCCGTTCTTCCGGATTCTTCTTGGGATCAATATATCGTGAATAGATCGATTCCCACTCTTTTCCATCTTTTGTAATACGGATCTCAAAACGTACTCCATCGCCATCGTTTATCCAGGCCGATGGTAATATGCCAATCGAAAATTCCAGAAAAGCATTCTCTCCCACAAAAACATCTTCAAACGCTATTGAGCTGGGTGCGTGTTGAAAAATACCCCAACCGGGCACATCTTCCCTTCCATTTTTGGGCATCGAAGCGCATTCCGGATAGACAAAAGCGGAGTTACCCTCGATCGAAACCTCGTCGAGATGTAATAAAAAATCATATTCCTCCTGCACGGTAACATAGGTCTCTTTTCGAGAACACTGTGATAGTAGAACAACAAGAATTCCAACATATAACGGTATTGTATTGATTCGCATAATGGTTTTCCAAAGAACAAGGGCGGGGATCCTCTCGGTTCCCCGCCCTTTATTACTCTTACTTAGCTCTTACTCAGTCCGTTTGGCCGGCTGCAACATTAACACCGCCAACCGGGTTCAGATCCGCTGGGAAGGCCGGGAATCCATTGGCTGTATTGCCAATAGGAGCACTCATTCCATTCACCGCTGTACCATCAAAATTGACCTTGGTGAAGGTGAACTTGGCTTGTGTAGGAGCGATTACCGGAGTAATCGTCGTTCCATCGATGTTAAGAACTGCCTTTGTACCCAGAACCAGTTCTGTACCATCCTTCAAGCCATTTCCTTCTACTCCAGCAATCGACTGAGCGCCGGCCGGGCCGTTGGCTTCCGAGAAGATCGCAAGCACGTTACGAGCCGGATCGGTAAAGGAGGTTATCACGCCAGCCGTAACAACGGGGACCTTAACCACAATGACGTTCAGAAGAGCGGTGTTGCGAGAAACGTCCACCGTAAAGTCGCGAGTGTTGCCTGCACTGGCGAAGACCAGTTCATTCTTGCCATCGCCATTCAGATCAACCACAGCGGCGTTGATACCACCGTTTCCTTGGAAGTTACGCTTGAAGGCAACCCCAGGAGTACGGGCGGCAATAGCGCCGGTAGCTGTAAATTGAATGACAGTGAACTGAGTACGGGAGGTCTCACTGTTGGTCTGGCAAACCACCAGTTCGTCGCGTCCATCGCCGGTCAGGTCGCCTGCCGCCAAAGTAACGCCCTTGTTGGCATTATTGGTCAGCGCACCACCCGCCAATCCGTTGAATTGAGCCACAACGGCCCAACCGTTAGGAGCCGGACGGCCTGTCGCCTGGTAAATACGGATCACGTTGTTTCCACCAAAGCCTTGCGCGCAAGCAATTTGATCGGCGGTTGCGGAACCGATGAAGTCGCCCACTGCGATCGGCGTATCGCCACCGGCATACGTAGAGGCTGGGAAGGAAACAAAGGAGTGAGCTGTTACCACTCTCGTCTTGGCATCGCGAGCTACGATGATGTTCGAGTACAATCCACCCTCTTGAGTCACAGGACCCAATGAAGTTACCAAATCCAGATCGCCATCGCCGTCCACATCGCCTAGGTCAAGATAGGCTTCACGACCGGCTCCACCACCGATTGAAGCAAGGAACGTATTATTGACTACCTGTAACGCACGATAGGTGGATGTGACTAAAACCGCTTTTCCATCGATACTGGTGACTTTTGGATCGATGTTCTTGAATTGAACAATCGTTGTTCCGCCAAAACCTTGAGCGATAACCAGATTGTCAATATCGGCCGGAGCGGGCGGTTGAGGACCTGTATCCACCACGATGTACAGGGTGATCGTACGATCCTTCTGGGTATTGTCTCTCGTAGTGTAAACAACCGTCGCCGTAGCATTATCAACGGTGACTTCATCGGGAACAATAACCGTCAGTTGTGACTCGTAGGTTCCCATACCGATGCTTACGGATCGGAATGAGCTGCTATACTCGGCCGGTGTAACGGTCGGTTGAAGCGTGGTCAGAACCGCATCGCCATCCGGATCGACGGACTTGAAGTCGATAATGACTTGCGATCCCATCTTGGCGTTAATCGTGCCTTTGTCGGCCACAACCACGGGCTGTCCAGTATCCACGGTTGCGGTCGCTGTGATCACCGGAGCCTGGCTGACGTTCTGGATATCGATCGGAATCAATGCGCTGTTCGAGAACGATGCATTGGAAATCTCGAAGGAAGCAAACATTGGATCGTTTGGATTTTCGTAACCGGCTTCGGGCACATCGGCGTCAGTCAGACCGCTGGTATACGAGAAGGTCGCATAGACAATTCCATCGGCAGTGATCGATTGCGACAATTGAGCCTGAACGGAGGGCGGAATGGGTTTCAACACTACGTTCAGTGTTTCGTTGCCCGGATCCTGGCCTTTGAAGACCACCACGATCTTGCTGCCTTCCTTTACGTCGACCTGTAAACCAGCGACGGGCGGTTTGGCAACATTGTCAACCTTAATCGACTCGACGGTTACAATCGGCGTAGCGGATTTAGCGATCACGTTGAAGATCAACCGCATGGTATCCGCTGCGATTGTCGTACCATCCTGCGCTTTCACATCGAGCGCATAGGTGGCAGATTTCGCTGCGCCTGTGACGGCCAGATATCCCGATTTGAAGGAGAAGTCTAACCTTCCGGTTCCGGCGCCGCTGGTAATCTTAGCCAGACCTTCCTTAATCTTCGGGCTGATCACAGCCGTTCCGGTCGCCGACAGAGTGACGGTATTGGCTGCATTCTGATCGGTGGCAGTCACAGTGAGCGTTACATCCGTACCTTCTTCGATGGTCACTTCGCGTATATCCGCAAAGGCAGCGTTGT
>CAZFOX010000617.1:0-3662 GCA_964520565.1 uncultured bacterium
GAGGGGGGTAAAGGAGTTAACTCTTCGGGACCATCGCGGAGAAGGGTGGAAATCAGAGAGGGCAACAACCCTTCCCGAATCGGTTCTTTCCAATATTCCAGGTAGTGCCTTTGCGCTTCATAAAGCCCGTATTCCCAAGGCCTTATATCGTATTCCTCCCAGCAGTCCATAAGTTCATCCGGCCGTGTTGTGAAAGTATCGAACGTATTGAAAGCGACAGCGATTAATTGCGATTCGGGGTTTTTACGCCAATAGTCGATGGCGAGGCGCAACGACCGGTTTTGAAGCAAGCCAATGCCAGCGGTTGCGAGGATTTTACGCTCGCGAAGCGAGGGAATAATCCCGACAAAGCCCAGAAAGCCGCGATAGTACGCGCGATGTTCCATTTCAATGGAGAGGATTTCCAGGGCTTTCCGTAAAGCGGTTTCAATGCGTGTGGCATCCGCGTTTTCTGTGAGAATATCGACGACATGTTTTTGATGCAATAATAGTTCAATCAGATCGGCCATCGGTTTGGCCAAAAGCGGAACGAGAACGCATTTCCATTTCAGCCGGGAGGTTAATGAGATAAAACGCTGATCTGGTTCGCCGGTCGTATTCAATCGATGAAATATAATGTTGGGCTGGGTTGAATAGACGGCCAGCGACATATCGCCATGTGTTTCGGATTCATGAAGGTCGAGAGCGGGGTAATTTTTTAGAACGCCGAGAAGACGCTCTCGGACTTGTGGATTGTCGTCTATCACCAAGCAACGAATCCGCATTCGGCGTTCCATTCCGGCAGCCAAGAATGAAAGGGGAAAAAGAAACTCCCTGTTAATCGCAGTTCTTGAAAAGAAGTGTCACTTCCAAGGGGGCATCCGTCAAGTGATTATTTTTTAATCCCCCTCAATTATTTATACATAGATTCTTTCAAGGCGCTTCTGCGAGTTTCTCTCCCGGACTATTTTTGGAGCCTGGAAAGAATTTACAAATACCTGAATTTCAAATATCTTTCGCTCGATTAATCTTTCTTTTCCTCATGACAGAATTCCCGGATTTGGCTACACTGATCGGCATGATCACTCCCTTATTTCTGGAGGATAAAAATGACGCCCCGGATCTATATCACTCGGCAAATCCCCCAGCAGGCGCTCGACCGTCTTGCGGAAGCCCATTTTGAATATGAGGTTTATCCGGAAGACCAGGCCATTCCCCGCGATGTCCTGCTCTCGGAAGTGGTTGGCCGGGATGGAATCCTGTGCATTCTGAACGATACCATCGACCGGGAGGTATTCGACCGGGCCGGGCAGGCGAAAATATTCGCCAATTACGCAGTCGGCTACAACAACATCGATATCCAGGAAGCCACCCGGAGGGGAATTGCCATTACCAATACGCCCGGCGTATTAACCGACGCCACCGCCGATCTGGCCTGGACGTTGTTGTTCGCCGCCGCTCGGCGTGTGGTCGAATCGGACGCCTTTCTGCGAGCAGGGCGATTCGAGGGATGGAGTCCCACTCTTTTCCTCGGCCAGGATATCACTCACGCCACCTTGGGCATCGTCGGCCTGGGACGGATTGGGAAAGCGTTCGCGCAACGCGCCGCCGCCTTTCAGATGAAGATTCTCTATGCTTCGAAATTTCGCGATGAGGAATTTGAGAAAGCCTATCCCCACGAAATCCGCCTGGTAGATCTGGATACGCTTCTCCACCAGAGCGATTTCGTGAGTTTGCATGTTCCCCTGACACCGGAAACCCGCCACCTGATCGGGGAAGCGCAGCTGCGCCGGATGCAGCCGCACGCCATTCTGATCAATACATCGCGCGGGCCGGTCGTCGACGAAGCGGCGCTGGTAACCGCCTTACGGGAAAAATGGATTGCCGGTGCGGGCCTGGACGTTTTTGAAGAGGAGCCGAAAGTTCATCCCGGATTGATTTCGCTCCCCAATACGGTTTTGTTACCCCACCTGGGAAGCGCCACCACCAAGACCCGCACACGCATGGGATTGATGGCGGTCGAAAACCTGATTGCTTATTTCAACGGAAAACGTCCCCCGAATCTGGTCAACGAAGAAGTCTGGAAAAACCCGGGACACTGATTCGATTCTTTCAAGGCGATTCTGCGAGTGAATCTCTCGGAATACGTTTCCTGCCTTGAGAGAATTTACAGAAACCTGAATTTCAAATATCTTTGGCTAGATTGTAGCTGATATTGATGCGAAGGATGCCGACTATGGACCTGTACGAACAAGGGAAATCACTGGCGCTGGAAGGCCATTACGAAGAAGCGCTGGACGCATTCATTCTGGCGCAGGAAAACGATAAGGAAAATCCGGACATCCATTTCTATCTGGGTCTTTGCTACAGTTCGCTCGAAAATTTCCCCTACGCCAAATATCATTACGAAATCGCTTTAAAGCTAAAGCCGAACCATGAAAAAACCCGGTTGGTAATCAATGGACTCAAAGACGTTGAGTCCCAAAAACCGCCGGAACGGCGTATTTCCCGCCAGGCGGCCGCGAAAATCCGCCGTGCACCCGAGCCTGCGGAAAAAGAGGAATCCGATGCCGACGCGCCGGATAAACCTCCCACCCTGCAAAAACAATCCGCCAAACTCGTTTATACCGATCAAAAGTGGGAACAGGCATTCCCCTCCGATTCGATCATGAAAGAGGAGAAGGACGGCATTTTTCTGAAAATCGTATTTATCCTGATCGGTATTGCTCTGGTTGCCGCGCTTGTTTATTTCGGTCTTTCGTTCATTCGAACGTAATTTTTCCAAGTGAAGCGAATGATAAAAACACTTTGACAATCTCCTCGATCGACGATACATTCTTAAATAGCCTTTTTGGACATCCCTCCATCCTCAATTCCAGAGCTTGTCAATCGGGAATAAATGGATACGATGAGGTTAGATTGTCTGAACAAATCCCTCAAGGATTTGCAACATTACATTACAACACGAGGTGATTTTGCGAGAAGAAACAGACACTTCCATTCACACGGCAAATCAGAAAATTACTCCTGTCTCATAAAGAATCCATGGCGCCATTAATGAACAAGACAAACAGCGAGTGAAATCTATCTATACTCGTTTTCATGAAGGTTAATGAAGTTTGAGGTGGCTACAGTGAAAAATTTCGAATCGTTACGAGTCCCCAAATACGTGCAGCTGATGCTTCGCTTGCGCGAACAAATCGAATCCGGCGAACTGAAACACAGCGATCCACTCCCTACCCGGGAAAAATTGATGAAAGAATACGAGCTCAGCTTGAGCACGGTTACCCGGGCGATTTCCGAATTGGAACGCCAGGGCTGGCTGATTTCCCGGCAGGGCAGCGGTACATTTGTAGTGAAGCGTTCCGAAAACAGCACGGCTTCGACTCCCGATCAGACCACCATCGGCCTGATCGTTCCCCTATCGAGGCCGGACGTTCATACGTTTGTGACCGAATTCACGAACGAGGCGGTCGAGCAAAACCTGAACGTTTTGGTTATGTATGCGCCAGACGATGAAGAATTTGAATTGAACCAGGGGCGCATTCTATTGGAAAAAGAGGTCAATTCGGTCGTCTGGTTCCCCATCGAACCCAAGCGGCATATCAGCGTGGCTTCCCTGTTCCGAAAAAACCAGATTCCGGTCGTGATTTGCGAAAAGGTAGCCGAACAATTCGAAGCTC
>CAZFOX010000618.1:0-3660 GCA_964520565.1 uncultured bacterium
TGCCAGGGGCCGTCGATCTCGTTGCCCAACCCCCAATACTTAACGCCGTACGGCTCAAGATGTCCGTTTTGCACGCGAAGGTCCGCGTACTGCGTTCCAGCGGGACGATTGCAATACTCGACCCAATTGCGCGCTTCTTCCCACGTACCGGTTCCCAGATTCACACAGATATACGGTTCGGTTCCCACCCGGCGGCAATATTCGATAAATTCGTCTGTGCCGACCGCATTGCTTTCCACGCCACCCCAGGCCAGATCGATCCGGCGGGGACGGTTTTCCCGGGGGCCGATCCCCTCCATCCAATGATAGCCGGATGAGAAGTTGCCACCCGGCCAACGGAGAATGGGCATCTGCAAATCGCGTATGGCTTGCAGGACGTCGGTACGGAATCCATCCGCATCCGATAGAGAATTGCCCGGATCGAAAATGCCTCCATAGATGCACCGCCCCATATGCTCGATGAACCCTCCATAAATCATCGGATCGATTTCGCCCACCGTGCGGTCGAGATCGATTTTGATGACGGCGGTTTCCTGGGCAAAAACGGGAGCGAGAAAAAGAATACCCGGCAACAAAAAATAGAACGGTCTGCAATATCGCTTCATGGTTCGATCCTCCCTAGACTCGCCTGTCTCAAGAATTGGAAACATTCGCCAAAATATACCATGGATCGTTTGCTTGCCGATAGTCTCTTGATGCGATACGATGACTTGTTTATACCGATTGAAACGGGAGAGAATTTATGAAATCCGCCATTGCCTTGCTTGTCATCAGTGTGGGAACCATCGCATTCGCCGAAGAATCGCTTCAACGCGATTGGCTGGTGCAACCTATTCATGAGACTGTTCGCGTCCAGGAATCCGCTTCCGGGAAGGAACTAATCCTCAGCAACGGCCTGATCTCCCGAACGTTTCGCCTGCAACCCAACCTCTCCACCATCTCATTCAAAAATCTCACGACAGGCGAGGAATTCGTTCGCGGCGTCAAACCGGAAGCGGTGGTGGTTCTCGACGGGCAAGAATACAACATCGGTGGATTGCAGGGGCAACCCGATTATGGATACCTCGATCCGGCCTGGCTGGAATCAATGACCTCCGATCCCGCCGCGTTTCAGTTTGTGAATTACACGGTCGGCGAAACCAGCGCCCTATTCTCCTGGAAACGTGTGCGTCATTGCGAAGATCGTCCCTGGCCACCCAAAGGCAAATCGGTTGCCTTTCATTTTGCCTCTCCTTCCCAACAGAATGAAAACCAACCGAAATGGCAAGTATCCGTTCATTACGAGATGTTTGAAGGAATCCCCGTTCTCGCCAAATGGGTCGTCATTCAAAACAATTCCGGCCTACCCGCCGTCGTCGACCGGCTGACCCCCGAAATCCTGGCGGTGGTGGAACGGGAAAGCCAATCGAATTTCGCCCGCACCACAAAACCCCGCCGGCATAAGAATTTCATCGAATCCAACGATCTAGCCGCCATGACCAAACTGCGCCTCCACGTGCAAAGCGATTACGCCTTTTGCGGCGGAGATTACCGATCCGCCGACCAAACCACCTTCTGGGAGCCGGACGAGCAGTATGAAACGCAGGTCGATTACGACCGCCTGTGGCCGCATCTCTTAACCTGCCGCTATCCCTATGGGCCGGGCGCCCAATTGGCTCCGGGAGAAAGCTTCACGTCGTTTCGTACCTACGAAATGCTGCACGACAGCGACGACGCCGAACGGCGAGGCCTGGCGGTGCGGAGATTGCATCGCGTACTCACCCCCTGGTGCACCGAGAATCCCTTGATGCTGCATCTGCGGTATTCCGATTCTGAATCGATCCGCCGGGCCGTCGATCAGTGCGCCGAAGTGGGCTTCGAAATGATCATTCTGAGCTTCGGCAGCGGCATCGACATGGAGAGTAGCGATCCCGAATACATCCAGCGGATGAAAGCCGATTTCGATTACGCGCGCAGTAAGGGATTGGATATCGGCGGCTATTCGTTGCTGGCCTCGCGCAGCGCCGGGCCGGAGCACGATGTCATCGATCCGGAAACGGGAAAACCCGGCGCGTTCTTTGGCAGTTCCCCCTGCCTGCTGAGCGAGTGGGGCGAGAACTATTTCAAGAAACTCAAGAATTTCATTGTCCAAACCGGCGCCACCATTCTCGAACACGACGGCTCTTACCCCGGCGATGTCTGCGCATCCACCGCACATCCGGGGCATCGCGGACTGGAAGATTCGCAATGGGCGCAGTTTCAAAAGATATCGGAGTTCTATCACTGGTGCCGGGAAAACGGCGTTTATTTGAACGTCCCCGATTACTATTTCTTTCAGGGATCCAACAAAACCGGCATGGGTTACCGCGAAACCAACTGGAGCCTTCCCCGCGACTGGCAGATCGTTCACGGACGGCAAAATATCTTCGACGGCACTTGGCGCAAGACGCCCACGATGGGTTGGATGTTCGTTCCTTTGACCGAGTATCACGGCGGCGGCGCGGCGGCCACCATCGAACCCCTGCACGAACATCTCGACACCTACGAGGCCTTCCTCGCCGGGAACCTGGGCGCGGGCGTTCAGGCCTGTTACCGGGGTCCTCGCCTCTACGATACAGATGAAACCAAAGAAACGGTCGCGCGATGGGTGGCGTTTTATAAAAAATACCGCGCCATTCTCGAGTCGGATATCGTACACCTCCGCCGCCCCGACGGCCGGGACTGGGATGGAATCCTCCACGTGAATCCCCAACTGCCCACCAAGGGCTTCGCCATGCTCAACAATCCCACATCCGAAGCCATCTCCCGGACGATCTCCCTCCCCCTGTATTACACCGGTCTGACCGACACAGCCCGCGTTCGTGTGGAAGACGGCGCAATTCGGGACTACCCATTAAAACGCGATTACTCCATCGATCTCACCGTCGCGATAGAACCGCGCAAGTGGACGTGGCTGGTGGTGGAATAAAAAAACGAAGGGCACGAAGTAAAATCTCTTCTTTGCGCCCTTCCTGAATTTCATGCTACCGCGATTCAATCCAGGATATTGAAAGCACGCATCAAGGGCGGAAAAACGCCGCCCTTGGCACCCAATATCCAAGGGATAAATGGTATGGCCCCTAACCCACACTTTACCGATATAACATGTATTCTTCGACTGCGGAGGGGAATGGCGACGGTTCGTTTAATCCATACGCCAATGCCTGCAGAATCAATCTCCGGCCGCTTTCCGATTTACATCACCCGATAGATGGAAAGGTATTCGTCGATTTTCTCCTGACTTCGCACTTGCAACACCCTAAATTTCGTGAACGACATTGTATAAAGATAGTTGATCCGCGTCCATATTGAGAATGAAGCGCTTTTCTTCCCGGGAGTCGGGTAATGTGTAATGCAATTCATACATGGTCTGGGTTAGTTCCCCCGCCCGCTTGGCGCTCATGCGGTGATTCTTCTGTTTCAACAACGTTTCCAATTCCATATAAATGGCATACGCCACAAACGCGATACAAACATGCGCTTCGATCCGTCGTTTCCGGTAATGATAGATCGGCCGGATTCGCAAATCGGTTTTGGAAATCCGGAACGCTTTCTCAATTTTCCCGAGGTGCGAGTAGTTCTCGATCACCGTTTTCGCGTCCATGCGGGTGTTGGTGAGATACCCCTTCAACCCATCCCAGC
>CAZFOX010000619.1:0-3658 GCA_964520565.1 uncultured bacterium
GGAAATCCACCTTGATGAATATCCTCGGCGGCGTGATCTCCCGCGATTCGGGCGATATCCTTCTGGAAGGTAAACCCTATTTGCCCACAGGTCCCGCCGACGCGCAGAAGTTGGGAGTCGCTTTCGTCCATCAGGAATTGAACCTGTTCACCAATCTCTCCATCGCCGAAAATTTCTTTATCACATCCTTTCCCGGCTATCCCCTGGTCGATCGAAAAACCCTGATGGAGAAGGCGCGTTCTCTTCTCCAGGCAGTCGAACTATCCTGCCCGCCCGGCACGCCGGTGGAACGCCTTTCGCCCGCCGAGCGTCAACTGGTGGAAATCGCCAAGGCATTAAGCGTCGAAGCGCGCCTTCTTATTCTGGATGAACCCACTACATCGCTGACGGCTCCCGAAAAAGCCCGCTTGTTCGATCTGATCCGGCGATTACGCTCCCAAAACATGGCGATCGTCTACATCTCTCACGATCTGGACGATGTCTTCCAACTCGCGGATGAAATCGTAGTCTTGCGTGATGGGGAAGTGGCAGGATCGGGGTCTGCGTCGAGTTTTACCGTGCACCGGCTTGTTTCTTTAATGGTGGGGCGGAATATCGATCAGTTTTATCCGGCACGCGAGGGCCACCCTTCTTCGGAAGCCCTGCTTGAAGTTCGCCATCTATCGCAACCGGGAATTGTCTCAGACATTCATTTCACGCTTCATCGAAGCGAGGTGTTAGGTATTTTCGGACTGATGGGATCGGGACGCACCGAACTGGCGCGCATCCTGTACGGCCTGGATTCTTTCCAGGAGGGCGACGTTCGATTGAAGAATCGATCCTTATTACCCTTATCCCCCCAGACGTGTATTCATAACCGAATCGCCTTTCTGACCGAAGACCGCCGCCAGGAAGGTTTATTGTTGGAGGCGGGAGTCACCGACAACCTGGCTTTGCCTTCCCTGCCCCGTTTCGCAACCCGACACCTCCGGTGGATTCAACAGCCGCGGCTTCGAGATACCGTCCATCCCATTGTGCAGGCGACGCGAATTCAATGCGCGTCGCTCGACCGCCAGCCGGTAAAAACCCTGAGCGGCGGCAATCAACAAAAAGTCGTCCTGGGAAAATGGCTTCTTATGGAACCGATTGTTTTGATCCTGGATGAACCGACGCGCGGAATCGATATCGGAGCCAAATACGAAATCTACGGTTCAATCAACGAGCTGGCTTCCCAGGGAACCGGCGTGCTGTTTATCTCTTCCGAAATTGAAGAACTGATGGGCTTATGCGACCGCATTCTCATATTGAACCGGGGAGAAATACGCGGTTGCGTGGAACGCTCCGCATTCGACCGAGAAGAGATACTGTATCGCGCCCTGCAATAAGGACTTCATGAAATGAAAGATTCGAAACCTTTATTTCTTTGGTTTTTGGAGAATTCCACGTACCTCTTCTTTGTAAGTGTTTTTGCATTTTTCGGTTTCCTCTCTCCCACCTTTCTCTCTCTCAACAATCTGACCAATATTCTTATCCAGTCTTCTTCCCTGGCGATCGCCGCCATTGGCATGACCTTTGTCCTGCTCTCCGCCGGGATCGATCTATCGGTAGGTTCGATCATGTTTCTTTCGGGGGTGATATCCGGAAAAATGGTCGTGGCGGGATGGCCGATTCCGCTGGCGTTTTGCACGATCCTATTCGTGGGGCTCGTGAGTGGATATGTGAACGCTCTCTTTATAACCCGGTTTCGTATACTCCCCTTCATCGTCACGCTGGCGACGCTCTACGCGGGACGGGGTTTGGGGCTCTATATCTGCCAGACGCGCGCCGTGAATCTGCCAGATCACTTCGTGCAAATCGGTTCCTCCCGCCTACTGACGATTCCTTTCCCCATTGTGGTACTCTCGGTGGTGCTGATTGCGGCTCACATTCTGCTTCAGTATACCCAATTCGGGCGGCAAGTTTACGCCGTCGGCAACAGCATGGAAACGGCGGAAAAGGCGGGTATCCCCACGCGGAAAATCCTTCTGGCGGTCTACATTCTTTGTGGACTTTGTGCGTCGATATCGGGGATGGTCTCGATCGCTCAATTAGGCGCTATCGCTCCCCAGTTCGGCTATCAGCGGGAATTTGCCGCCATCGCCGCCGCCGTTCTGGGTGGAACCAGCTTGTTCGGCGGACGCGGCAACCTGTTCCCGGGAACGGTTCTGGGCGCCGTACTGATTCAGGCGGTGGAAAACGGCCTGAACATCATCAACACCGATCCCTACGTCTATCCGATGATCACCAGCGGGATTATTTTCCTGGTGGTTTTCATCGACAGCGTCCGTAACCTGCAAATCAAAAAACTCCAACGCAGGAAAATCCGGATGGAAGTATCGCTTTGAGATTTTCCACGATCCAGTTCCGGTGTAAGACTTTTAGATTGCTTCACTTTCTCCATCGGCGGACGTCACGGTTTTGATCTTCGTTCGTTTTTAATGTAGGATAATTCGCTTGTCTCCTTCTTCCCGGATTCCGATGGTGGAAGAGAACGGGAGACATCAATCCCCATTCGATTTACAAACACAGGAGGTTTCATTGTGAAACAACTACGAATACCCTTATTGTTGACCGCCATCCTGATCGGTTCCGGGATGGTTTATGCGGCGGAGCTGGGCGATCTGCTGGCCGGTATCGATATTCCCTTTCAGAAGTTCACGCTCGATAACGGCCTGACGCTGATCGTTCACGAAGATCATAAAGCACCGATTGTAGCCGTGAACGTCTGGTATCACGTCGGTTCCAAGAACGAAAAATCTGGTAAAACCGGATTCGCGCATCTGTTCGAACATCTCATGTTCAACGGCAGCGAGCATTACGACGACGATTATTTCAAAATGCTGGAGCCGGTGGGAGCGACCGACTTGAATGGAACCACCAACAACGACCGCACCAATTATTTCCAGAACGTCCCCACTTCGGCGCTGGAAGTAGCGTTGTGGATGGAGTCCGACCGTATGGGTCACCTGCTGGGCGCGATCAACCAGGCCAAACTGGATGAGCAACGCGGCGTGGTACAAAACGAAAAACGGCAATACGAAAACCAGCCTTACGGCAAAGTGGATGAGATCATCACCGAAAACACTTTTCCCAAAGGCCACCCCTACTCCTGGACGGTCATCGGTTCGATGGACGATCTGACGGCTGCATCGCTGGAAGACGTGCACGAGTGGTTCAAGGAATATTACGGCGCGGCCAACGCCGTTCTTTCTATTGCGGGCGATGTGAAAACCGACGAAGTGAAAGCGCTGGTCGAGAAATATTTCGGCGATATCCCCTCCGGCCCCCCGCTGACCAAGCAACAAGCCTGGGTGGCGCGCCGAACCGGAACCCACCGGGGAATCACCTCCGACCGGGTTCCCCAGGCGCGAATCTATATGGTATGGAACGTTCCCCAGGAGGGAACCGACGAAGCGGTCTACCTCAATCTGGTCAGTGATGTCCTCAGTTCCGGGAAAACCTCCCGGCTTTACAAACGGTTGGTGTATGAAGATCAAATCGCCACCAACGTCAGCGCTTACATTGATGCGCGGGAAATCGCCGGTCAATTTTACATTGAAGCCACCGCCCGCCCCGGCGAGGATTTGAAGAAAGTGGAACAGGCCGTTGTGGAAGAACTGGAGAAATTCCTGGAAAAGGG
>CAZFOX010000620.1:0-3654 GCA_964520565.1 uncultured bacterium
ATCGAAATTCTTCCGAGACGCACGATGAACGTCTCCGGTTTCTTATAAAAATATCGTGATTTCTCCATTCGGAGAAGGATGACCGAATCTCATTCGATACGAATTCGGAATGAGAATACTCAGCCGCTTTTTGGGGAGGAATCGAATTCCCCCGATGGTTCGATCGGAAAACGGATCTTGGGAGATTGCGGTTCGGTTGGATCGCTCGAAAAATAATGAATGGTGCGGTATTCGTTCCCGACATCCTGGGACTCATACATTCTTGAATGCCGCCGTACGTGATAATCGCGCTGAGTCCAGTTTCCGTACGAATCGCTCTTCGTGCCGAAATAATATCGGGAGATATCGGGATCGCTTTGCAGGAGCCCGACTTCAATAGGATCGAACAAACCGAACTGTTTATCCGTGCTTTCGCTGGCCATAAAACCATCCGCGCCAACCTTTTCCGTTTTGATCCGGTTCCCCAGCGAATCGTGAGAGAACGTCACTCGTTTTACGGGTTGACCGGTCTCGTCGAAATACTCCTCCTCGATACGGTTCCCGCTTTCATCGTACAAACAACGGAACCGTATCGGTGTTTGGGCAATTTTCTCGAATTGGGGATCGCGGCTGATACGCTTGTATTCCACCGATTGAACCGGCCCTTTCAACCCATCCCGCTCCCGGTCGATGCCGTGAATACGATCGGATGCCTTGGGGCCGTTCAGTTTAATCAAAAGTATCATAAACAGGGTCAAAACGCCAATCGTCCCGATGATGGTCTTGCTGGTAATTCGCTGCCTGGGAGACAACCGCCAGGTAAGGGGGTCGGAAGAGAGAAGATCGCCGCATCGGTTATAGGCATCTTCTCCGTTATCCTCTGGCTCGAAGGTTTCGGATGGGAATTCCTCATTTTCGTTCATCGCATTCTTCTCCCGCAAGGAAAGGTGAGGTTTTCGGTTAACGGATGGCTCTATTCATCGTAACGATTCTATCCCCTACAAGTCTATGGGGATTCAAGGAAAAAAAACAGAATCTCGTTGAGACGCTTTCGAAAAACGATCGAATTGAATAGAATTCCTCCGTACGGCTACTCAGCTACTCCTCTTCGGCAGGCGGCCTGCCGGTGTACGATCGAGACTCAAAGGAACGAGCCATGGCTAAATCATCCTCGCAGAAAAAAGCACAAACCTCTCAATCCCTGGCCACACGGGCGATTCATGCCGGAGAATCACGCCGGAAATACGCGGATTCCATCACGACCCCCATCGTACAGACTTCCACCTTCACCTTCCGAAACTCGAAACATATCGAAGAATACACCAAGGAAGGAAAGGAGCATTACGAATACGGGCGGTATGGCAATCCAACCGCCCAGGTGGCCGAACGCCGCCTGGCCGATTTGGAAGGAGCCGAGGCCGGGATTGTGTTCGCCTCGGGGATGAGTGCCATCACCACCACCATTCTCGCTTTGGTACAGTCGGGCGACCATATCGTTTTCACCGACGACAGTTATAAGAAAACTCTGGAGTTTTGCAATTCCTTCCTGAAGAAATTCCATATCGATTGTACAATTGTTCCGTTTGGGAATTACCGGCTGCTGGAAGAGGCGGTCAAGAAGAATACCCGGTTTATCGTCTCTGAATCGCCGACCAATCCCTATCTGAATATTTTCGATCTGGTTCAGCTGCGGAAAATCGCCGTCCGGCACGGCATCTTAACCCTGATCGACAGCACCTTCAGCACGCCTTTCAATCAGCGTCCCATTGAATTCGGTATCGATCTGGTGTTGCAAAGCGCCACCAAATACCTGGCCGGGCATAACGATATACTGGCCGGTGCCGTTCTGGGACGCCGGGAATTAATCGACAAGATTCGCGACCTGCACAAGGTGATGGGTGGCATACTCGATCCCCAGGCCTGCTATCTGCTTATCCGCGGATTAAAAACCTTTCCGCTTCGCATGCAGAAGCAAAACGAGTCTACGTTAAAAATCGCCCGTTTTCTGGAGAGCCACCCCCGCATCAAGCGGGTCTATTACCCGTTTCTGGAAAGCCACCCCCATTATTCCATAGCCCGCGAACAGATGACCGGCGGCGGAGGGGTGGTCAGTTTTGAAATCAAGGGCAGCCTCAAAGAGGCGCGACGGTTTTTGGATTCGTTGGAACTGTGCACGATCGGTCCCAGCCTCGGCGGCGTGGAGACGCTGATCACCCATCCAGCGATGGTTAGTTATTACGATTTTTCCAAGAAGGAACGTCTGGCGCTGGGCATCAGCGACACCCTCTTCCGTCTCGCAGTCGGCATTGAGGAGACCGGCGACATCATCGCCGATCTCGAACAAGCCTTAAAGAAATGAAGAACAATAGATTGCATACGTTATATGTAGAATTGGCAGCGTCTTTCTGCCCATCGCTCTTGTTTTGTCTACGCAGTCCTTCCCATCAATCTTGATATCGGACACGTATTTCTTCTCACCATAATGCCTATCAAAAAACCAGCGCTCCTCACACTTCTCCCAATGCCTGAGGGGGGTGGCAGGTTTGCCGCCGAAGAGAGAGAACCCCCAGAGCAAGAACGAACGGAAGCGCCAACAGCGCCCGCGCGGGAAGGCCGGGTAAAGCCGCCTGCATCCTTTCCGACAGGGCATCGGCCACGCCGAACGCAAAACAGAGTAGGGCCGCGCGTCCTGGTCGCCAACCGCTGCCGATCAGTATGGCCAGGGCCACGAAACCGCGTCCGTTGGTCATGTTGGTACTGAACTGGCTGATATCGCCGATGGCCAGCTGTGCGCCTCCCATCCCTGCCAAAACGCCGCTGATCCCGACGGCGGAGTACCGATAAAAAGCCGTGCGGATCCCCACCGACCGCGCCGCGTTGGGATTCTCTCCGCAGGCGCGCAGGCGAAGCCCGAAGCGGGTTCGGTAAAAAACGAACAGAGTCGCACAAAGAACCAATGCCAATATAAGATGGAGCGACGAGAGAGGGAAAACGAGATCGGCGAACCACGAGGGCATCCAGGTTTCGCTCCGCAACGCGGGCAATTTGGGCACTTCCGGCGAGTTGCCGCGCGCATTGAAAATCCGAAAGAGAAGAAATCCAGTCAGTCCCAGAGCGATCAGATTGATTCCCATGCCGCTGACGATCTGATCCGCCCGCCAGTAAAGGCATATCCAGGCGTGCAACAAACCGGCAAGCCCTCCGCACAATGCGCCGAGAAGAAGCCCCAGCCAGGGATTTCCGCTCCACCAACCGCCTGCCGCCGCCGCGAACGCTCCCACGAGCATCATCCCCTCCAGCCCGATGTTCACAACGCCGGAACGTTCGCTGTACGCGCCGCCCAAAGCCGCCCAGAGCAAGGGCGCACCCTTTAAAAACCCGGCGTGCAGCAAAAGGGAAATTTCATGCACCAACAAAACAAACAGCCCGCTTTCGTTCATGAAAGGTTCTTTACGGATTCTCCTTTTTTCTTCGGCTTGAGACGACTGCAATGCAAATAATCAGCAAGCCTTCCAACATCAGAACGATCTCCTTGGGGAGATTGACATCCAATTGTAATGAACGGTCTGCCGCCCGAAGTGTGGCGATGGCCAGGGCTGCCGGAATGGTAGCCCACGGTTCGCAAAGCGCCAAAAAGGCCACGGCGATGCCGTCGAATCCATACCCCCCCGCGAA
>CAZFOX010000621.1:0-3653 GCA_964520565.1 uncultured bacterium
CAGGTGCCCCGCTAGCCCGTCAAATTACAATACATTACATATTACAATATACATAATATGTTCCCTCTCCCCCTCTGAATAAAGAAACACTGTAATCAAATTCGTATTACTCTAGATATTTCAACTTATTTGTTCCATAAATATATCGTTCGTACTTTTCCATCCCATCCACCTGGCGAGGTGAACCATGAAACGCATTCCTTTCTCGATTCTATTTCTTCTTATCCCTATTCTCGTAGGTTTCACTCATGACTCTCCCATCCGCTACGAATTCTCCGGCGCGACGGCGGAAGAAAACAAGGTGTCGCTCCAAGGCGCGGGATTCGGCGCGTATCCCAAGGCCAGCGTCTCTTTCGGCTATCTCCCCACCGACAACGCCTTCGATGGCGCGACCGACGGCCAGGGCGCGATTGTGACCGCGAAACCCGGCGAAGGGGTGATGATCTTCGGGCAGAAAATCTCCACGACCAACGCGGCGTTGGTACGGTGTTCGATCCGAACCGATCAATCCACCGCTTCGGTGATCGTCGCCACGATTGGGAATAAACCCGATGTATTCGTATCGCAAAATACGCCTACGAATGAAGAGTATTTTACGGGGCACTATTTGCGGTTGCAAACCGTGTGTTCCCCGCCCTCCACCGGATTCCAGCCAGTCATTCAAATCATCAACACCGGCAATACCGACTCGTTGACCGCTTATATCGACAACTTTGAGGTTTATTTTATCGATCCCGCTAAGTATTACAGTGGGACCTTTCTCGATGGAGACGAGACCTACCCTCAAACGGACAAGATCAGTATTCCATCGGATGCGGAAGCGGGAGCGGTTTCTCTCTCTCGATATGATATTTCTATCAACCTTGGCCAGATAGTAACCAATGTATTTATGGAGATGAGGTTGATTCCGGCGGGAACGTTTATGATGGGAAGCACGTCGACGGAGAAGGATCGGGGCTCGAATGAAGGCCCGCAACATGAAGTGAAGATCACGCAGTCGTTTTACATGGGGAAATACGAAATAACCCAGACGCAATGGCAGGCGGTGATGGGGAGCAATCCATCTAGCTTCAAGGGGAATAATCTACCCGTAGATCATGTGTCCTGGGACGATTGCCAGACCTTCATCCAGAAGTTGAATCAGATGGGGCAAGGAACGTTTCGGCTACCGACGGAAGCGGAGTGGGAATATGCGTGCCGGTCAGGGATGCAGACGCGGTTTTATTGGGGAGACGATCTGAATGACGACCAGATCAAGTATTTTGCGTGGTACGATGGAAATTCAGGTAATAAGACGCATGAGGTTGGAACGAATTCGCCCAATTTGTTTGGCTTGTATGATATGAGTGGGAACGTGTGTGAGTGGTGCCAGGATTGGTATGGCATTTACAGTTCTGACACACAAATTGATCCTGCAGGTGCAGTAAGTGGCCAGGACAGGGTGTTCCGGGGGGGCAACTGGTATGGTAATGCTAGGTACTGCCGCTCTGCCAACCGTGACGGGCTCACTCCCAACCTCAGGGTCAACATCATAGGTTTCCGGGTTTGCAGGAATCAGTAGCGCTTTTTACTATTACGCTTTTACCCTTTGCACTTAGACACGATACACTTTGTGCTGCGCGAAGGCGTGATAGGATTGTCTGAATCCGGATACTCAGGATGATAGGATACTCAGGATAGGCCGGATTCATATCTACCCCAAAGGGGTATGAGAAACAGCCAGGGGCGTCGGCAGAAGAAATTTTTACACCCCGAAGGGGTGAAATAAAACAGCCAGGGGCAACGCCCCTGGAAACGAGTCCCCCATCGAATCTAGCCCTGAAGGGGCGAAAGTAATGAATAGACGGTGCGATGCCATTTTGAAGTGGGTCAAGAACCGAAGATCGTTCTCTTTTCCATTACAAGTCATTTTGAGTGCTCGCGCCAAGAAATTGCGTAAATACTATTTGGATAACCGGAATTAAAATTGACTATTCCCGTAAGTAGATTCTTTCCAAGCGTTTCTTCTAGTTTATCTCTTAAATAACTTTTTGAGCCATGAAAAAATTTACCGAGACTCGAATTTCAAATATCTTTGACTAGGAATCTCCCCCGGAAAATAACCGCAAAGAGGTATCTCCAAACCTATATTTTCTAGCCTGAAATCGTTAGTATAAAGAATCTGTTTTTTATAATGGGGAAAACCGTACTGAAACAATAAATCGTGTATTGAAAGGAGTTTTTGCTATGCCTAATCGGCCTTTAAACGTAGGATTGGTCGGCGGTGGCGGAGGTGCATTTATCGTTAATCCCCACCAGAAAGCGATCTTTTTTGACGGAACCCGCCGGGTTACTTGCGCCGCTCTTCACCCCGATCCGCAAATCGCCATGAGCGAAGCGGAAAAATGGGCATACCCCATTACCGGTTATAAAAATTACGACGAAATGCTGGAAGCGGAATCCAAAAAACCCAAAGGCGAAGGCGTCGATTATATCCTGATCGTCACTCCCAACCACGTCCATTTCGATCCCGCCAAAAAGGCGTTGGAAAAGGGGATTCCGGTTTTCTGCGAAAAGCCGTTGACCGTAACGCTCGATGAATCCGACCAACTGGTCAAAATCTGTAAAGAGAAGAACATTCCCTTCTGCACGGCGCATACCTACCTCGGTCACTGGAGCAGCCGACTCTCCCGTCACATCGTTCGCTCCGGCCTCATCGGCGATGTCCGCTGGGTGGACGCCTATTACATCCAGGGCTGGCTCTCCGGACGCACTGAAGACACCGGCTGCATGCAGGCGGAATGGCGCGTCGATCCCAAGCGCTCCGGCGCCAGCGGTTGCGGTGGCGACATCGGCACCCACGCCATGATGCAACTGCGCTACGTGACCGGCCTCGAACCGGTCAAAATCAGCGGATTCCTCGAAACCTTCGTTCCGGGACGCAAACTGGACGACCATTTCACCGTCTACGCACAGCTCAGCAATGGCGGCCGCGCCATCGTCCGCACTTCGCAAATCTGCATCGGCCACCTTAACGATCTGGGTATCGAAGTCTGCGGAACCAAGGGAACCCTCATTTGGCGTCAGGAAGAACCGGAAAAAGTGGAAATCCGTCTCCCCGGCCAGCCGGATCGCGTCTACTGGCGCGGCGCGGTATCGGCCAACGACGGCTTCCTGAAAGACCTGCCCGCCGATCTGATGGCCGAACCCACGATCCCCTCCGGTCATCCCGAAGCATTCCACGACGCGTTTGCACGCCTGCATCGCTGCTTCGAAGCCGACGTGCGCGCCTACCAGGCGGGAACCTATAAGGGAACCGACGGCTCCAAATACGCCACGGTGGAAGACGGCCGCTTCGGTATTTACTTCATCGGCAAAGTCATTGAAAGCGCCAGCAACAACAACGCATGGGTAGCCATGTGAGCGTATATCATTCTTTCGCAAGAAATGAACGGGGCGTAATTTTTCACGCCCCGTTCTGTTTAAGGGCTTTAGCATTCATTCGGGTAAAGCAACTCATCTACTCGTCTCATCTGCGATATCCTTCCGGTGAATACCCTATAACAACTTCCGGTATCGGTGTGAATTCACGGAACAGGCTTAATTATCGATCGAAACAAGTATAATTATTGATAAACGTTCTGGAGGATGCGTATGTCAAAGAAAGTACTGAG
>CAZFOX010000622.1:0-3651 GCA_964520565.1 uncultured bacterium
TGTTCGTGTCATTGCGAACGAAGTGAAGCAATCTAAAAGCCGGATCGTTGTTTTTGACTCGACACTTTTTGTTAGCCGCTCTACTAGAAGAATTCATCACCTTTCCATATCCTATATTGAATGCAATCCCGTTCATCTCATCCCGGCTCGAAGGTGCGAACGATGCTCATCCGTCAATTAAAACTCATCTCATTGTTCACTTTGTTTGTATTATCTGCGTATATTCCAATTGAATCGCTATCCGGTGAAATCTGGGATACCTATAGCGATACCTGGACGGCGACCGATGCATTGGGACGGGTGCTTCCCGGACATGAGGAGGCAGGCGACCCACGGCCGGGAAAGTATGCTGTGGTGTTCTACTATATTTGGCACGGTCAGCATGGGACGGAATTATACGATAATGATAAAATTCTCCGCGAAAACCCCAACAATCCCCAATGGGGACCGGTGCACGCCTATCACTTCAGCGCCGAACCATTGTATGGGTATTACTTTTCGGATGATGAATACGTAATTCGCAAAAACGCGCAGATGCTTGCCGATGCGGGGGTTGATGCGATCTTCTTCGATGTGACCAATGCCGTTGCCTATACCGATATCTATCTGAAATTATGCCGAATTTATACCGATATCCGTAGCCGGGGAGGGCGCACTCCGCAAATCGCCTTTCTGACTAATACCGAATCCGGGAAAACCGCGCAATCTGTATACGACAATCTGTACGCTAAAGGATTGTATAAGGATTTATGGTTTCATTGGAACGGCAAGCCGATCGTCCTGGCCAAGGAAGAGGAACTCTCGGAAGAGGTTAAAAACTTCTTTACCGTGCGCCGCTCGTGGGCGTGGGAGCCGGGCCAGGACAAGTGGCCCTGGTTGGAGCATTTACCCCAGCAAGGTGGATGGCATGAAAGCCCGGATAAACTGGAACAGATGGTGGTCGAGACCGCCCAGCATCCCATCATGCACAACAACGGCATGGGCTTGGGCAAGAGCTTCCATAACGGCGTTCAGCCGCCTCCCGGAAAATACGAAAGCGAGAAGGGGTACTACTTCGCCGAACAGTGGAAGCGCGCCTTGGAAGCCGATCCCCAACTGATCTTCATCACCCAATGGAATGAATGGATCGCCATGCGCTTTCTCGCAGACAAACCCATGAAATACGCCGGGCAGGACTTAAAGGCGGGCGATTCGTATTTCGTTGACGTATACAGTATCGAGTTCAATCGCGATATCGAGCCGATGAAAGAGGGGTACGGCGATAACTATTACTATCAAATGGTAGATGGAATTCGCCGATTTAAAGGCGTTCGCAAGGCTCCCGAAGCCAGCAAACCCAAAACCATCGACCTGAAAGACTTTTCTTCCTGGAACGATGTTCAGCCGGAATACCGCGACGACATCGGCGATACATTCCATCGCGATCATCCGGGATACGGCGGAAAACAGTACCTCAACAAGACCGGCCGGAATGACTTCAAAATCCTCAAAACAACCTGTAACGGAGAGTATCATTATTTCTATGCGGAAACCGTCGAACCAATTACACCCAAAGACGGGATCAATTGGATGATGTTATTTATTCAATTGAAAGACTCAAAAGAACCGGCATGGGAAGGGTATCAATTCCTGGTTCAACCAAAGACCAGTGAAAGTGCATCGCCTATCTCTTTGAAGAAATGCACGGGCGGCTGGAATTGGGAAACCATTGCAAATGTCGACTATTTCGTGGAAGGGAATCGCTTGGCGCTCCGTATTCCCAATAAAGCCTTTGGAGAAAATTCGCTCGATTCTTTCCGTTTTAAGTGGGCGGATAACATGCAGGAATTCGGTACGCAGGATTGGATTCTAAACGGAGATGCGGCTCCCAACGGGCGGTTTCAATATAATTATGTGCGTTAATATAAAATAGAATATTTTTGTATAATATATTGATTTATAATATTTTGCGATTATATCATTAAAGTGCTTTCTGTATTTACCCACCCATTTATTAATTCTGTTATCTCCCTCAAGTCGCCTTATTTCTTGCCGATAATGAAAGAAATTCCTTTATTTTTTTCTATTGAAATTGATGTCGAGTGAAAGAAGGTAAAAGGCGCGATGGTCGGAATACTGGGCATTTTAAATGGGCAGGGTGAAAATTCACTGGGTTTCAAATTGAATGGATTTTTCAATGGGAACCCCCTCGGCAATCAAACACAGGATCAATCCGGACAAGCAAACGGATTGATGAATTCTGTCGGGCAATCGCTCTCTCAACGATTAGGCTTAAATCTACCTACCAATACAACGCCCGCCAATTCATTGGCCAATCAGCTCAATAACCTTGTTAAGACCGATAAAAACAATAAGTTGGAAGAAATTCGCAAAGAAAGCGAAAAGAAGAAAGACCGCCTGGAAACCAGCGACGAAGAACGTACCGATGCCACGCAAAACCTGATGACCGCGCTGAAGAACGGCGCTACCCAGCAGGTTGTCGTCAGCAAGGACGGGCGGTTTGAAGCCTCCATCGATATGCGGCTGAACGCCGATGGTTCTTATACATTGGATATGTCGGTTCATTTCGCCAACGCGCAAGCCGCCATGATGAGTTCCGCGCAAAACGCCGCAGAAAATCAAACCGTTCCCACCGACGTTGAAGGGCAGGCAGACGAGTCCCAAGAAGATCAAAATGCAAATTTGGAAGAGGATCCCACCTCTCTAGCCTATAAAGGTGCTGGCGCCGCCTATCAGCGCTATACGTCATACGAACAAGTTCTCCAGGCTCGTGGTTTCGAAGCGAATATCTTCTTCGAAGAAGCCAAATCCGTCGCCTATGCCGCCGAACAGGCCTACGGATCGGAGATGGGGAACAAGTACATGGCTGTGGCCGGTGAATTGTCCCACGAATACACCCTGAATATCTCCATCTCCGGCGACGATCTTTCCAATTTCAATCAGGTGGCCGAAGAACTGATGCAGTTCGACGATTCCGGAACGCTCGGCGGATTCCTGGAAGCGGCGCGCAACGTTCTCAACACCGATTCCAGCAATCTGGGTGCTTTTGTGGAAGCGACCCAAAGCCTGGTTGGCGCCACACAGGAACACGTTTCCGCCAAACTGACCAATTTCTTCTCCAGCATGCAGGAACAATTCGGCGGAACGCTGGAAGAATTGGGATTCGAGCCGAATTTCATCGAAAACCTGGGACAGGATGTCCAGAGCGACCTGAACAATTTCTTCCAGATTACTAACGCTATGCTGGGAAGTTTGATGGACACCGAACAGGTGGAAGAAGCCGAAGATACGGATACTCAACAACTGGAATCTCTGAGTGCTCAGTTGGAAGAGATGAAAGAGAAACGGCGCGATCTCCTGGGTAATGAACCTCTTCCCCCGCGTCCCGAACGCCAGCCGGTCTTTCAAAACGATCTTCCCCCCAGACCGGAAAAGGGATTTGTCAATGCGATAGCATAAACCGCCTTCAAGTGAGCATCAAAAAGCCCCGAAATGGGGCTTTTTTTATTTACCTGAACGAAGGAAAATAAAGCATGGTCGCTTATTTCAACGGGAACTTTCTTGAGAAGAATCAAATTCGCATCGATCCGGATGACCGGGGTTTTCTATTTGCGGATGGGATTTACGAGGTGATCCGCACGTATAACGGCC
>CAZFOX010000623.1:0-3650 GCA_964520565.1 uncultured bacterium
GGCTATTGGTTGCCTATGCGGTGTGTATTTTTTCTATTTTTTCCAGGATGAGTGTTACGGGCCACGGTTTCTATACGAATCCATCCCATTCTGGTTTATTTTATGTGCACGGGGAGTGGAAGAAATCCGGCTGCGTTGGGGAGTTGGCGAAGGCGACAATCCGGGAAAAATCCGGTTTATTCTGTATGGATTGATGGTTTTGTATTTTGCAACGGCTCTTGGGACGACGTGGGTGGAGAGAATCGCGCAGTACGGTACGGACTATTGGGGCGCGCGGGCGGAGTTGGCACAGTTGATGCGGGAGGGGATCCATGAAACGAATGCCGTGGTTTTTATCGAAGATCCGAACGATCATTTCTCGGTCTTTTCGTTTCTCGATCCCAGGTTAGACCGGGGGTGGATTATCGCCCACGATCTGGGTGAAGAGGAAAACAAACGCCTTTTGATAGATTACCCGGAATGGCCGGTCTATTACCTGCGTCTAAAAGAAGACGAAACCAGCGGAGAGATACGAACCGTTTTGGTACGTGGAAGCCGCTCGCAGGGAAACGAATTTCGCACTATACTCCAGCCGAATCGATAGAAGCGAGGGAAAGAAAGCAATGGCTAAATATTTTGTGGAGGGGGGACACCCTCTTTGCGGTGAAATCCAACCATCGGGCAATAAAAACGAAGCGCTGCCCGTTCTGGCGGCGTCGATTCTGACCGATCAGGCGGTGCATCTGGAAAACGTTCCCGGGATCGGGGATGTATCGAGCCTGTTGGCTTTGCTCGATGCCTGCGGCGTATCCATATCCCGACCTAATTCGCATCAGGTCTCTATCCAGGCAGGATCGTTACAATCGCCGCGTCTGCCGGCGGCGTTATGCAAAAAAATCCGCGCTTCCATTTTGCTATTGGCTCCCTTGCTGGCGCGATATGGAGAAGCGGAACTCCCATTTCCGGGTGGAGACCGGATCGGACGCAGGCGAATCGATACACATTTATTGGGATTTAAGGAACTGGGGGCGGAGTACGAACTGACGGAAAATACCTACCGGGTTTGGTGCAAGGGGCGCCTGCGAGGCGCCGATATTCTTTTGGATGAAGCCAGCGTGACGGGAACCGAAAATCTGGTGATGGCGTCGGTATTGGCGGAGGGGCGTACCATTCTTCGGAACGCAGCTTCCGAACCGCACGTACAGCAGTTATGCGCTTTTCTCAATCGATTGGGTGCACGTATCGAAGGGATTGGTTCCAATGTTTTGACTATCGAGGGAGTGGAACACCTGGGAGGCGGCACGCATCGGATCGCAGCCGATTATCTGGAAGTAGGCAGTTTCATCGGGCTGGCCGCCATTACGGGGGGAGAACTGCTCATTCGGCAGGCCGCTCCCGAATATCTGCGAATGATCCTTTATCAGTTTCAACGCTTGGGGATTCAAGTTGAAGTTCGAGGTTCGGATGTGTTCGTTCCCCGCAATCAGGAATTGCGAGTTCGGGCCGATTTGCAAGCGGCTTTGGTGAAGATCGACGACGGTCCCTGGCCGGCGTTTCCCGCCGATATGATGAGCATCGCCGTTGTGATCGCCACGCAAACCCAGGGAACGGTGATGATTTTTGAGAAGATGTTTGAAAGCCGTCTCTTTTTTGTGGATCGGCTGATTACGATGGGGGCGAACATTATTTTATGCGATCCGCATCGGGCGGTAGTCGTGGGGCCGACCGCATTGCGGCATCAGGTGATGAGCAGCCCCGATATACGCGCAGGCATGGCGCTGCTCATGGCCGCTCTTTGCGCGAAGGGAACGAGTGAGATTCAGAATATCGAACAGATCGACCGGGGATACGAACGCCTCGACGAGCGGCTGAATGCGTTGGGTGCCAGGATTCAGCGGAAGGCGTAACGGTTTATACAGCGGAGGGGGAAATGGGTTGCTTCAATTCGTTCGCAATGACAGGGGCGAGGGAGTGGAATGAATTATGTTGATGTTGGATTGGATAATGGAGAATATAACTCTCTAACGGCACGTTGATTATGTGGAATCTTTTTCTGGGTTTTTGGCAGTTTTTTTGGGTATGGGGTTTCGGATTTCTGATCGCCCGCCGATTTTTACGCGATCTTCCGTATGGATATTATGCGGTCTGCGCGTTTGCCCTGGGGGAGATTACTCTCTCGTATTTCTATTTCGCTTTGGGATTGGCGGGAGGATTCCGTTTCTGGATTTTGATCCCTCTCGGCCTGATACTCACTATTCTATCTATTCCAGCATGGATCAATGAATGGCCCGTTCTGGGGCGCGCCGTTTTCGCCTCAGCGCGGCGTTCTCCGGGTTCCGCCTGCCTGGCCGGTTTGATTTTGTTATTTTATTTGCTTGCCTGTTGCACGCCGGAGCGGGAGGTGGATTCGCTCTGGTACCATTTGGGCGTTCCGATGTATTACATCCAGCACGGCGGGTATATTCAGCTGGTTCCCTTTAACATGCCGTCGCACTATCCCATGAACGCCCATCTTCATTACGTTTTTTCGCTGCTGGCGGGAAACGATACCACGGCCAAGGCATTTAATTACTGTCATTTCATCCCCCTGTCGATTCTGGTAGCGGCTGCAGTGGGGCGGTACGCAGGCCGTCAATGGGGTTGTTTTGCGGTGGCAGTTTATTTGTGTGCGCTGCATTTCCGAGTGCCGGTGATGGTCAACAACGAACGCATGGTGTATTTGTATGTGTTTTTGTCCACGGTCATGCTCTGGTATGCGCTGGAACGCCATCGCCGCAGCCTGTTCATTCTGGCGGCGGTTTTTTGCGGGATGGGAATGGGAACCAAGTTTAACGGCCTGTTGTTTGGATTCGTTCCGCAGTTTTTATTTCTGGCAATCCGGCTGGCATTTTGGAAACGCCGGGTCTGGCGCGATGAATTGAAATGGTTATGCATCTATTCGCTTATTGCATGGGCGATGATGAGCCCATGGCTTATTAAATCGCTGGTACTGACCGGGAATCCATTGTATCCCATGCTGGGAGAGATATTCCCCACCCGGGCTGAATTCGTTCCGGCGATGCTTTCCAACGCCAACAATCACGGACTCAATATATTAAAATCGCATTCGCTCCTCCAGTTTTTCGGGCAAATCTGGACGAATGTTTTGTGGTTGTTGTATAACGCTTATCTCGATTTTTTTCTGGGTCTTCTTGCGTTGGCCGTGTTAGCCGGCATACGGAAAAAGAGGTGGGTGTATCCACAAACCGTTCTTCTCCTGGCCTATCTTCTTTTTACTTTGTTGTGGGGATCGGACATCGCCCGGCTTTTCGGGGCGAATAATGGTCTGATCGTTCTTTGTATTACGCTGGTGGTATCCTGGCTGGCTCCCCGAGTCCGGAGAGGCCACTGGTTGGCGGCGATTATACTGATCGGATTGGGTGTGACATTTACCAAGGAGCGGTATTTTTATCTCCGTAGCCCCAACATTCGCTGGTTTGGGCAGATCGTTCTATCGGAACCGGCGAGGCGTGAATGGCTGATGGAGCGGAACATCGTTCATCCCGATCTTTCTAAGATAAAAACCTGGATCGATCATGCAGTCCCGCGCGAAGAGGAAATCTATGGATATCGCACTGGCTATCTCTTTTATCTGGAGCACAGAAATATCGTCTCGGACGCGCATTTCAAGG
>CAZFOX010000624.1:0-3642 GCA_964520565.1 uncultured bacterium
AGCGTTTTGGTTATTCCCGCGACCTCTTGCAGTTCTTCCGCCGTGGCTTCTTTGATCTTCGCGAGGGAGCCGAATTTTTGCAGGAGGGCTTTTTCTTTGGCGGGGCCGATGCCGGGGATATCGCGGAGGGCGGATTTCTTCATACGCTTGCCGCGCAGGTTGCGGTGATAAGCGATGCCGAAGCGGTGGGCTTCGTCGCGCACTTGCTGCAGGAGCCTCAATCCCTCGTTGCGGCGGTCGAGGCGCACCGGCAGGGGGATTCCGGGCAGGTAGATTTCCTCTTCGCGTTTGGCCAGGCTGCAGAGGGGGAAATGTTGTACGTCCAGTTCGTCGAGCACTTCCATCGCCGCGTGCAGGTGTCCTTTGCCGCCATCGATCATGATGAGGTCGGGGGGTTCGGCGAAACGTTTGCGTTCGTCTTTGTCTGCGCTATCCTCCCCTTCTCCGTGCTGGAAACGCCGCCGCAGCATCTCCTGCATCATGGCGAAGTCGTTGGGGCCATCGACGCCTTTGATCTTGAATCGCCGGTAGCCCGATTTGTAGGGTTTGCCGTCCACAAACACCACCATCGAACCCACCGCTTCGTTGCCCTGGGTGTTGGAGATATCGAAGCCCTCGATGCGCAGGGGAAGCACCTCCAGGCGCAGCGATTCCTGGAGCGCGATCACGTTGGACGCCACGCCCCGGCGCACGCCGCGCAGTTTGCGGTAATTCTGTTCGGCGTAATGCAGGGCGTTTTTTTCGGCGAGTTGCAACATGGCGTGTTTGCCACCGCGCTGGGGAATCTTCAACGTCACCGGCTGGCCGATCATTCCGGTCAGCGCCTTCTCGAGGGTTCGCACCCGTTCCGACCCCACCGTGGAGGGGATATAAATTTCCTTGGGGATATCGGTGTTATTGGCGTAGAAATGGAGCAGGAACGAGTAGAGCATTTCGTGCGTATCGGCCTGGGTGATGTCGTCCAGGTAATGCCGCGACGCGCCCAAGACGCGCCCGCCCCGCCGCCGGATAACCGCCACGCAGGTCACATCGTGAACCCGTCCGAATCCCACAAAATCCTGATTTTCGACCGATTGGTGCATCATCTTCTGGCGTTCGACGAACTGGTTGGCCGCCTGGAGGATGTCGCGGTAAAAAGCAGCCTTTTCGAAGAGCATTTCATCCGAACATTCTTCCATGCGCTCGCGGAGAACGCGGAGGACGGACTCGTGTTTTCCGCGGAGAAAGTCGATGGTTCCCTGACATAACTGCCGGTATTCTTTCCGGCCCACCACCGAGCCGCAGGGAGCGCAGCAGCGCCCCATCTCGTAATCCAGGCAGGGACGCACGCCCACCAGTTTGTCCGACTCGAACTTGCAGGTTCGGAGAGGAAAGATTTCGTGCAGCGCCGACAGAGTCCGCCGCGCCTGGGTCACATGGGGGAAAGGCCCGAAGTATTGCGCACCGTCCGCCTCGACCGTGCGCGTTAAATACGCGCGGGGAAAATCTTCCTGGGACGTGATTTTGATATAGGGGTAACGCTTGTCGTCCTTGAGTTTGACATTGCAGGGCGGATTGTGTTTTTTGATCAGGTTGTATTCCAGCAGCAACGCCTCGACGTCGTTATCGGTGATGATGACATCGACTTTCTCGACGAATTCGACGAAGGGCGAGGCGTACCGCCCGTCCCGCCGCTGGCAGTGCGAGCGCAGGCGCTTTTGAATGTCGATGGCTTTGCCGATATAGACGACCTCGCCCGCGGCGTTTTTCATCAAATAAACGCCCGGCTGGCTGGGGAGAAGAGAGAGCTGCTCGGCAGAGATCATAGATATGGAATCCTATTTGGGAGATATTGTAGCCGGAGAGGAAAGAGAAGGAAATTCAAAGCGAGAGTTGGGAGAATCTCCTATACTTGACAACCGAGGTACAGTTTTTTTTCACATCCACCCTCCTTGAATCCCCAAAAGCCGTCTTTAATTTCCTTAGAAATCGCCATATCAGAAACATTGAAGCGAGGTGTACGATGCAGAAACTCACACGTCGTCAATTTATTCAAACCGGCGCACTGGCGATCGGCGCGGCGGCATTGCCTGGCAAAGCGGCAGAGAAACCCAAGCGAACGGCTACGGATTGGGTGACACTAGGCCATTCGGGAGTCAAAGTCACTCGCCTGGGCATGGGCACGGGGAGTAATAGCGGCCACGTACAGATGGCTCTCTCGGATCGGGAATTCGAAAAATTGATCCGGTACGCCTACGAGAGGGGCATTCGCTTTTTCGACACGGCGGACGGTTATGGCGGAGGCAAGATGCAGGCGCGTCTGGCCGGTGCGCTGAAAGGATTCGAGCGGGATTCGTACGTCGTCCAAACCAAGATGAACAACCGCAAGAATCCCATCGAGGAAATCGACCGGTTCCGCAAGGAATGGAATACCGACTATTTCGACCTTCTTCTCCTGCACTACTGCACGTCGCCCACCTGGCCGGACGAGTTGAAGAAGAATATGGACGGCCTGTCGGAGGCGAAAGAGAAACAGCTGATCCGTTCCAAAGGTGCATCTATTCATGGCCTGAAGGGACTCCGGGCAATGGCCGGGATTCAATGGATGGATACGGCGCTTTTGCGGATCAATCACGACGGGACGGCCATGGATAACGAAGAGAACGATAACAATCAAAAAGGCGATATCCCCGTTTGCGTGAGCAACATCAAAACGATCCACGACAAGGGTACGGGCGTCATTGGCATGAAGTTGATCGGCAACGGGGATTTTACCGAACGGGCCCGGCGCGAAGCCTCTATCCAATACGTGATGGGTCTCGATTCCGTCGATGCCGTCGTCATCGGTTTTAAAAGTACCCAGGAAATCGATGAAGCCATTGAACTGATGAACAAACATCTGGCGTAGCCAGGTGGGAATTCACCTCGCGAATGAATAGGACACCGCCGATGAGATATCAATCATTATTGGGACTAGCGATTTTATCTCTCCTTTCTTTCTTGGGAGCGCCGAGGATGACTGTTGCGGAAGAAGCGAATCCAACCCTCATGAAGTTCCCCGGTATTTATCACGTGGTGTACCAGCCTGACGCCGCGATTGTCGTGGACGGCGTATTGAACGAACCGGCATGGAAGAACGCCGTCCCTTTGAAAGATTTTGTGTTTCCCTGGGAAAAACGATCCGTACCGGAGACTGTTTTTCAGGCGTTGATGAACGATGAATTCTTTTACTTCGCCTTCACCGTTTGGGACGACGATGTCGTCATCGACCGGGATACATCGGATCAGATGGAAGTGACGCGGGGCGACCGGGTGGAGATGTTCCTTTCTCCCGAAAACCCTTTGAAGAAGTATTACTGCTTTGAAATCGATCCCAGCGGGCGTATTCTGGATTACTCCGCCATCTATCACCGGAAATTCGACTATGACTGGATATTTCCCGGATTATCCGCCAAGGCGTCGCGAACGAAAGACGGCTATATCGTTGAAGGCGCGATTCCGTTGAAGACGTTGGACGACCTTCTGGGAAAATCACTCCTGGGAGGAGACACGATCTGGGCGGGTATCTACCGTGCGGAATTCCGCCATGGAGACGGGGCGATCGAGGAGCATTGGCTCAGTTGGATCGATCCCAAAACCGAGGTGGAAGATTTTCATATCCCA
>CAZFOX010000625.1:0-3635 GCA_964520565.1 uncultured bacterium
GGCTGCGTAACTTGATCTCCAGATTGAAATGCAGCCAAACTTAAGACTGTCCAGTTAAAAAAAAACAGGGATTTTTTTGACAGTTTTTTTGAAAGAATATACCTTCCTTATTATAAATCCTGCAAGTCGACATCGATTATCGCTTTTTCGTGACTATAAAGTAATATCCATCCCAAGATGGGTAAGCGTATTTATGAATACGCACCCGGAAAGGGAACCGGTCGTACCAACGAAATAAGCAGCCAGTACCGCATGGCACATACCGATTGCTCTTAGGGGGAATAATGACTCCCCCTCTTTTTTGGATATTACTGTAGATACGACTTGTCCGGTTCGTTCTCTCTTGTTCTTCCATTTTGTCCGTGCGAACATGATGGAAATCCTGGGAGGAGCAAATCATGACCGGAATAGATGATTTGGGGACAGTATATCCTGGACGATTGTCTCGGAGAACTATTCTACGAATGATAGCGGCTTCAGCCGCTACATTGGCACTGCCCCGGATGGGCTGGGTGCAACCGGATAATCCGCGACAGCCTAACTTTGTCTTTATCCTCGCCGACGATCTGGGTTGGCGGGACGTGGCTTTTATGGGAAGCCGTTATTACGAAACACCCCATGCCGATCGCCTGGCTCGGGAAGGGGTGATATTCACCCATGCCTACGCTAATGCCCCAAACTGCGCTCCCACTCGCGCCTGTCTGATGTCAGGCCAGTACACGCCACGTCATGGTATTTATACGGTGGGGTCATCCGAGCGCGGCCAATCGCAAAACCGGAAATTAATTCCCATTCCGAATACGACTGCATTATCTCCCGATACAATCACTCTGGCGGAAATGATGAAACGAGGTGGCTATGCCACTGCTCATATCGGGAAATGGCACCTGGGCGACGAAGGGAAAACCGGTCCACTCGCGCAAGGTTTCGACGAGCGGTATGGAGCTAATTGGGGAGGATACCGCGGACACTATTTTTCCCAAGCGGAAGAAGGGAAACAAGAGGGGCGCTATCTGACGGATTTACTGACAGATGATGCGATCCGTTTTATTGAGAATAATCGTAAACACCCGTTTTTTCTCAACTTGTGGCATCATGGCGTTCATGTTCCTCACGAAGCCATCCAGGGAAAAATCGAGAAATACAAGCAGAAACAGGGTACGCCGGAACACTTTGATCCCACTTATGCCGCCATGATCGAAAGCCTCGACGAAAGCATTGGCCGGGTATTAGCAAAACTGGATGAACTAAACCTGGCTGAAAACACGGTGGTGGTTTTCTTCTCCGATAATGGGGGATACGGGCCGATTACTTCCATGAAACCATTGCGCGGAGCGAAGGGAATGCTGTATGAAGGCGGCATCCGTGTACCATGCGCCGTACGCTGGCCGGGAAAAATCCAGGCCGGAAGCGTTTGCGAAAACCCGGTCATCGGCCTCGATTTCTATCCAACAATCCTCTCCCTGGCGGGTATCGAGAACGATTCTGGCCAGATCTTGGATGGGGAAGACCTGACTCCTCTTCTGATGCAAACGGATTCCTTGAAACGGAATGCCCTCTTTTGGCATTTTCCTGTGTATCTCGAAGCCTACCGCGATAGCGTTGGCCCCTGGCGCACAACCCCGGTGGGCGCGATCCGGGAAGGAGATTACAAACTGATTGAGTTTTTTGAGGATGGGCGGCTGGAACTGTACGATCTTCGAGACGATATCGGCGAATCCAATAACCTGGTTTCATCCATGCCCGAGAAAACCCAGCAATTACACCGAAAACTGGCAGATTGGAGAAAATCCGTTCGCGCACCGGTTCCCTCGGAGCGGAATCCTGATTATAAGGTGGATTAAGGCATCCGGAGTTTGATTATCGGGATTTCTTCTCTTGTTCTCGAATATGTTCCTGGTAAACCATCCCACGGGTCGGTTTGTTTTCGGATGGTTCGGCCAGGCATTGGGGGCAGATGGAATAAGAGACTTTCTCAATGGGGATTACGTCGATTACCCATTGATTGTTTTTGAATACCCGCTTGCACTTCTGACAGACTATGTTCATGATGTTTATCTCAGATTTGACAAAAAATAGTGTATCCGAAATGTGAGGAAAAGCAATTCACATTGGGAAAAAGATAAAGAGGAATGGCGATCCGAATCGTTTTCTAGTCTTTGAAGATCGGTTGTGATAAGGTTTATTTCAAAAATAAAAGTCGGGAGGGTCTAACATGGATCAGACCAAATCAATAGCCAATAGCCGACGTTCGTTTCTACGCGCTTCCGCAGGAGCGGCGGGTTTTATGGTAATCAATGCAAGATCTGTCATCGGAACAACTGCCAATTCGAAAATCGAAGTGGGGATTCTTGGCAGCGGGGGGCGGGGACATTATATCGCCAAGAAGATGCTGGATACCGCACCGGACGATCTCCAGATTGTGGCCGCACAGGATCCATTCGCCGATCGTCTGGAATCCATGCGGGACCGATTCGATATCGCGCCGTCGCGGTTGTACAAGGGAATCCCTGCGTATCAGGATTTGGCCGCTTCTCAACTCGACGCGGTAGCGATCACCAGCCCGCCTTACTTTCATCCCGATCAGGCCGAAGCGGTAGTGAAGGCTAGCAAGCACGTCTGGATGGCCAAACCGGTGGCCGTCGATACGGCGGGATGCCTGCGGATTCGCGACCTAGCTCAGAAAGCCAAGGGGCGTTTCAACTTCCTCGTCGATTTTCAAACGCGCAACAGCCCCTATTTCAAGGAGGCGTTGAAACGCGTTCATAACGGCGATATCGGCGAACTGGTGCTAGGGCACATTTATTACCACGCCGGGCGCTTGGGTGTGAAATCCGCACCGGGCATGTCCGAAGATGAGGCACGACTGCGCAACTGGGTGTTCGATATCGCTCTATCGGGAGACATTATCGTCGAGCAGAACGTACACGTGCTCGACGTGGCGAACTGGTACGCCAAAACTCATCCGATCAAGGCACGAGGAACCGGCGGACGCAAGGCGCGGGTGGACGTCGGCGACTGTTGGGATCATTTCGTGGTTACATTCTGGTATCCCAACGGACTGCTGGTCGATTTCAGCTCGGCGCAATTCACCAAAGGGTACGACGATCTCTGTATGCGCATGTACGGTTCCAAGGGAACCGCCGACTGTCATTATTACGGGAGAGTGCGTATCACAGGCGACCATCCCTGGGATGGAATCGAGCAACAGGACACCATGGAAGAAGGTGTCGAAAACAATATTAAGGATTTCGTACAGGGAATCCGTACGGGTAATTTTGTCAATCATGGTGAAGAATCGGCGCAAAGTACGATGACCGGCGTATTGGGACGCATGGCCGCCTACAGCGGGGAAGAGGTAACCTGGGAAGAGATGCTGCAGAATACTCAGCCGACGGAAGTAAACCTGAAATTGTAAGAAGGAAGTTGACGGGATGATCGGCGTTGAGACTGTAAATGCTAACGATTCAAGGGAATAGGAGAATCGAACGGCTAACAAAAAATCAATAATATAAATTGTTGACTTTTTTGATGTTATGTCATAAAATATTTTTGGTGGTAATATTTCCGTTCATGAGGGTTCTTCTTTTTCTATGAACCGAAGCGAGAGATACCGCTCTTCTGAGAGAAACCAA
>CAZFOX010000626.1:0-3634 GCA_964520565.1 uncultured bacterium
ATCGTTCCTCGCATTTTCGCTCACATTTTTGTTTGGCCGTTCAACGCGATTTTGAATGGATTCGGAGTCGCGGGCAAGGGTGTCTTACTCTACCTTGACACTCTTTGGAAAGCAGGGAGAATGATTAGATTACTCGTAATTTGAATTATTTTTGTGAGAAGAATTCCGGATGTCCATTCCTCTCACGGTTCCCTGACCGGGACAGATCGTATCCAGAACTAGGTCTCTGTATGAAATCCACAAGTATCGCATTGGCCGGCGAGCGCCCATCCGCTTCGGATGTACGGATAGAAACTATTTTTCGACCGGTGGCGGAAGAGTTAGAGCAAACCAAGTCGCTTTACCGGGAAACCGTGATGCAGACGGCGGAACGCAATTACATGCACCGCCTGCTGTGCGGAGAAAACGGCCATTACATCCCTGAGGAATACCGGGTGGATGTGGCCGATAAGATCGCCCGGCATTTGCTGCAGAGCCAGGGTAAGTGGATTCGGGCAGCAATGGTGCTGTTGAGTGCCAAGGCCTGCGGATGCACGAACCGCTCGGCTCGGCAGGTGGCCGTGGCGGTAGAACTGGTACATTTGGCCACACTGGTTCACGACGATATCATCGACCAATCTCCCATGCGGCGGGGAATCGAATCGGTACAGGCCGCCTGGGGAAATTCCATCGCCGTTCTGATGGGCGATTTTCTCTATTCCAAAGCGTTTAAATTACTGCTCGTCAGCGAGTCGGTTGCTGCGCAATCGTTGCTGACCAAAGCAACGGGGCAGATGTGCCTGGGCGAAATTAAACAATTGCGCTATACGGGACGCGATGGAATAACCGAGAGCGATTATCTGGAGACCATCGAAAATAAAACGGCCTCGCTGATGGCGGCAGCAGCGGCTTCCGGAGGACATGTGGCGGGACTCCGGGAAGAATGCGTTGCATTACTGCACGAGTATGGATTCGCGGTGGGAATGGCCTTTCAAATCACCGACGACATTCTCGATTACACCGCTTCCCCCCAGATTTTTGGAAAGGAACGGGGTGGCGATCTGCGCAATGGAAAAACCACGCTTCCGTTGATCCATCTTTTTCAAAACGACGGCCAGAACGCCCAGTCGATCCTGGCCAGTTCTTCCTCCATCGAACAGAAAACGAAAGACATGCTCTCTCTTATGAAAGAGATGGGTTCGATCGATTACGCCTATACCGTGGGACGCCGGTACGGCGACCGCGCCAGGGAGAGTCTCCAACTCCTGGAAAGCGAAACCGGTTCGTCGGAAGCCTTAACCTCTCTGATGTCGTTGGTCGATTTCGTTCTCACCCGTAATCGATGACCCGGTATTGATCCACGATTGTTTTCCCCATTTTCTCCCTTCAGATTCAACCTGAAGATCACATATTCTCTTGTGAATCGATTGATCGTTCCCGTAGGTATTTTTTTTGGATTTTTCCCATTAAAAACATCTCTTTTTATGGAAAACGAATATACTGGCTCGAATGATGATTCATACACGATCCACTTGAATCCCGAGGTGTTGGAATGTTTGGAAAGGTGATTTTTCTTGGCGTTTTATTGTTGGGAATATATGTTGGTTTGCCGCAAAGCGCGGATCTATCCGACAAACCGGTTCCCGCTCAGCCTTCGCCCATAGCGGGGTATCATGTCTACGCGCACGCCCATAACGATTACGAGCACATGCGCCCCTTGCTGGATGCACTCGATAACCGTTTTTACAGCGTCGAAGCCGATTTTTGGCTGGTGGATGGTGAGATTCTAATCTCACACGACAAAAAAGAAACACGGCGCGATTACAAAGGCACTCTGCAGGAACTCTACCTCAATCCTTTACAGAAAAGGGTGAACGAAAAAGGATCGGTGTATGGCGATGGCGTTCCATTTATTCTCTGGCTGGATATCAAAGATGGGCGCGATGAAGTCCGCACGGCGCTGCATCGCCTATTGAGCCAATATCCCATGTTGACCGTATTCACCGATTCGGGCGTTCTAGAGGGAGCGGTTACAGCCATCCTGACAGGCGATGAAAAATCCAAGAAGGCGTATGGTAGCGAATATGAAAAACGCTGGGCATGCCGGGATGGTGCGTACGATCCCAACGATCCACCCGCAGACCGTCGCTGGACATGGATCGCTCTGGATTGGAAGAAAATGATCCGGTGGTATGGGGAAGAACCCATCCAATCGGAAGAGTACCGGAAATGGGTGACGATCGTTAACGACATTCATGCGAAAGGCCGCAAAGTGCGGTTTTGGAATACCCCGGAAACCGCGTTATTCTGGAAAACGGCGCTGGAAGTGGGATGCGATCTTGTCAATACGGATCGGTTGAAGGAGTTGAATTTATTTTTGGATGAATATTCTGCCGAAAACAAATAACTATACAAATCCAATGTAAGTTTTGTCCTACAGAAACATCCTTGATTTTTAGCCCTGTAAGGGCGAAATAAGATAGCCCAGGGCATCGCCCTGGGAATTGGTAAGAGCGAAATAATATCTTCGGTTTTCTTCTTTAGGTTAAATGGTTCCTTTAAAAAAACACAAGGGCAGAAACTACACTGCCCTTGGTACCCACTTATTGAGTGATCCATTTTTAGATCGTTGGATTCTGGGTTTTTCCCGATCAGGGGCCGAAGCGGCAGACATCGCCGGCGCTGGCAATGCCGTTGCTGGGATTATAGGCGATAGCATTGTCGTTCTTCCCGTTTGGGCCGAGGCTGCGAAGTTCCCAGATATCCAGTATCTTATTGGATTCGCCTGCGTTCTGGATTTTCCCTGTATAGAGCAGGTAATCGTTCGAGATCGCCGAATTGCCGCCTTTGGCGTAGAGGTAGGCATAGTTTTTCCGCAATACCGTTCCTTCATCGCCGATGGGGGCAAAGGGATCGGGAGGCAGCGAGGAAAGATACGGCGTGGGCGTGGTGAGCTTGCCCAGGCCGGTCTCGCTATCCAGCTGGGACATGCCGAGCGGATAGGCGTTACGATCCAGACGATACGACTCCAAAGCAACGCTGATCGAGCGTTGATCGGCTTCCACTCGGGCCACCTTGGCCCGAACCTGCGCGTTCAGGAAGTTCGGTACTGCTATCGCCGCCAGAATGCCGATGATCGCGACGACGATCAGCAGTTCGATGAGTGTGAACGCTTTCGATGAATACATTGATTTTTTCATACCTGGACTCCTGTACGTTCCCTGTTTTGCTTAGGACAAACCATTTTTTGTAATGAACCGAAAAGATATCACAGTCTGTTTTAAATGTCAGAAAAATTAATTTTTTCTTTGCAGACCGTGAATTATCTTCTGTTTAAAAGTGTTTGTTTTAGAGGAAAAGTTGGATCGAAAAGTAAGAAAAGTTTGTTTATTTTGTTAGTCAATATTAGCAATAAAATTATTTATTTATATTAAAAATGATTGTTGGATTATTCGAATCAATCCCGGGAGATTATTGTTATGTTGTGGTAGTTGAGGTGAAAGGATTGCTTCGCTGTACTCGCAATGACAGGAGCGTAGGGTGATTGGTATTCATGAGACACGCTACGCTTTATCCTACCCTGCATGGGGCGTTCACGAATCTCATTTATGGACATGAGTGAGTTACATGGATGAGTTCGTTTCCCGGCCTCAGC
>CAZFOX010000627.1:0-3631 GCA_964520565.1 uncultured bacterium
CGCCTCGAAAGCGTCGAATGCGTTTAATACCTTATATCCATACTCCTGCAATGCATGGGTAGACATTTGATTCACGATTTCATCGTCTTCAACCAGGAGAACCGTCTCGGAACCTGAATACGATCGAGGTTCTTTCGTTGGAACGCGCCGGGTAACCGCGGACGGTTCAACCCAGGGCAGGTAAATGCGAAAGACGGTTCCCCGGTTCGGAATGCTTTCCACCTGGATGCTGCCGCCGCTTTGCTTGACGATACCGTACACCGTGGAAAGGCCCAGACCGGTTCCCTTGCCTTGTTCCTTGGTCGTGAAGAAGGGTTCGAAAATCTGTTTTAATATCGAATCGTCCATCCCGCAGCCGTTGTCCTGGACAACCAGCATCACGTAAGGCCCGGGGAGTACGTCGACATGATCTTTTGCGTAGTCTTCATCCAGGAGAATCGTTTGCGATTCGAGAAGTAAACGGCCTCCATTCGGCATGGCGTCGCGAGCGTTGACGACCAGGTTCATGATGATTTGAGTAATCTGTGCGGGATCGGCCTTGATATGCCCGCGCTTGGGATCGAGGCCGATGGAGAATTCGATGTCTTCGCCGATCATTCGCCGCAGCATTCCTTCCATGCTTTGAACGAGATCGGACAGGCAGAGAATTTTGGGTTCGAGGATTTGTTTCCGGCTGAACGCCAGAAGTTGGCGGGTCAACGAGGCAGCCCGCTCGCCCGCCTTCTGGATTTCGTTCACATTCCGGTAATTGGGATCGTCTTTGCTGAGTTTTCGTAAAACCAGGCTGCAGTATCCGATAATCCCCGTCAGCAGGTTGTTAAAATCGTGGGCTATGCCTCCAGCCAGTTGACCGATGGCCTCCATCTTATGGGATTGGCGAAGTTGCTCCTCCAGTTTGGCTTGTTGGCGTTCGGCTTCTTCCTGTTTCGTGATATCGATCGAGATTCCCAACACGGCCATCTCTTCCGAAGGAGGCATGAGAAAGGGTATCCGGGTGGTTTGATGGATGCGGACAGAGCCGATCACGTCGGTGAACATCTCCCGCGCGATAAACGTCGGCTGGCGATTCGAGAAAACAAAATAGTCGTCCTGAAGAAACTGCAGAACCTCTTCCTGGCTGGGGTGAATGTCTTCGTGAAGTTGATTGGTGATTTGATCGACGGTTTTTCCATAGGCGGAAGCGAAGGCACGGTTGGCCAGAAGAATCCGTCCATCCCGGTCTTTGGCAAATATCATATGTGGAACGAGGTTAATGACCTGGCGCAGTGTTTTTTCGCTGGCGCGAAGCGCTTCCTCGGCGCCCTTTCGTTCGGTAATGTCTTCCGATACTCCGGCAATACGCGCCGGTTCCCCGTTCTTGTCGCGAATAGGGAATCCACGAGAGCTAATCCAGCGGATTTCGCCGGAGGGACGGCAGATCCGATAAATCTGTTCGATTCGGTCCGTATCGGGTGGAACGGCAAGGAAGGAGGCCGCTTTCTCGATATCCTCCTGATGCACGGCCGCCATCCAATCCAGCGGATCCTGATAAACGGTTTCAATCGCCCGTCCCCAGATTCGTTCGTAAGCCGGGCTCATATAAATCATTTGATCCAGTTTCACATCGTAAAGCCAGAATACTTCCTGAATGGTCTCTGCCAGTTGACGAAAGCGAAACTCGGACTGATGCAAGATATGCCGGTTTTTACGCAGCCGTTCAACGAAGACAATTAAAAGAATCAGCAGCCCCGTGATAAAAAGAGAGATCGACAGGTTAAAAAGGAATCGGGTGAAATTTTCCTGGAACAGATGGGAAAGCTGGCTGGAAGGCCGAAGGAATATCTCGATCGTCCATTCATTTCCGTACACATCCAACCGGGAAGATCGCTTGATGGATTCATAAAAGGAAGGTTCTTTCTCGTTGTTATACTGAACGAGAATCCCGTTGATGTCGGTGCGAATATAAAATTCATTTTCATCGAACAATCGAATGATTGTTTTCAACAGGTCCTGAATACTCAACGTGGCGGTAATCGATCCAAGAAAGGAGATTGTCTCTTCTTCTTTCAGAAAGATCGGATAGTAAAAATCGACCTCCAGCGTACCATCCTCCCGGGGAATCGCTGAATCGCATACGGGATTTCCAAAATAGCGTATTTGCTGAAGAAGGAATTGAACCTGCGACAAGCGGGGTTCGGAAGGATCGCGTTTGCGTTCGGGATGCGTGGAAAACAGAACGCGTCCGCTTTCATCCAAATGATCGATCGCCCGAAAACTGGGGGTTTGGATCAGTTTGTTTTGAGCCTCTCTGAGAAATTGTCTTTCCCGGTCTTCGGGAGGACAATATTGCCAGATCGTGGTGAGTACGGCCAAATCGTTCGATTTTTCATGAAAGACATTATTGAGTTGAACCGCCATTTGTGTGGCGACGTTATGGCATTGGTTTTCCGCCAATTCCCGAGTGAGTCTATCCGCGTTCCGCCAGTCGGATAAATTGCGGCTGACCAGAAGAGCGATAACAACGATAGGGAATAGCATCCCCAAAGTTAAAATGCCGCGATATTTTTCTCGTTCCTCGTGCAATGGAATTTGGGCTTCTTTCATCATCACCAGCTATTCATTCACAAACAATCATCCATTCTATTCCAATCCTAGGGAATTCCGAGGAAGACGTCAACAATTGATGTCGTCTTGATCCATCTTTTCATTGGAACGCAATGTCCAGAATCCAGCCAAAGATATTTGAAATTCAGGTTTTTGCAAATTCTTTCAAGACTCCACAAGTCATTTACGAGATAAACTCTCAGAAACACCTTGAAAGAATCTTATAGACAAGATTACATGCTTTCATTTATTCCTACATAAAAAATCGAGGCCTTGCATTTTTGGGGGAAAAGGCAGGATATGTATCCCCATATTTTTCTTTTCACCCGATTGCAGAGCGAAAGAGATTTCGGCTATACTTTTCATCGACAGAATCCGGTTGTTTGGGATTTCCCCTCTTCGGGAGGGGTACAATCATCGACAACCGTTCCAGGATGCGAGCCAAGCCGGGAGGAGACGATCCGATGAGTTATTCTCTTATGATGCAACATCGAGAGGCGGGGAGACAAAAATGCCAGGAAGGGCATTATACAGAAGCCGAACAGCTGTTTAAGATGGCTCTGAAGGAAGCCGAACAATTTTCTTCTCCAAGCGCTTATGAAGCCCAACAGATAAAGACACTCGGGGTATTGTATTTTGCTCTGGGCCGATTTGAAGAAGCGGAACCGTTGTTCAAGCGCTCTTTGGAAATCGAAAAAGCGTTGCTGGGACCCGGCGATCTGGAGATCGCAAAAAGCCTGAATCATATAGGTCTTCTTTATCACATCCACGGTTATTTGTCTCCAGCGGAAAAAGCGTATAAGCAGGCGTTGGGCATTGTGGAAAAGGCACCCTATTTACGGCAACCCAGGGTCGATGCCAAACTCCACCACCTGAGCCTACATCTGTTGGCCATGGTCTATTGCTCGGAAGGACGCCAGAGCGAGGCGTACGATCTGTGTCGGCAGGCTTCCGAACAAATTGTCCAAAATAGCGGACCGGGCGGATGCGATCTTTCCATGGGAATTCATGATGTCACCGTCAAATTTTGCGATAACGACCCCAATCC
>CAZFOX010000628.1:0-3624 GCA_964520565.1 uncultured bacterium
CTCACAACGTTCAAATCCAGGTTCTAATGGCCTGATTCCAACGATATTCATAAAAAGCACATATAATGGTGCTACGGGACAATGGCTCCATTGCGAACCGCCATCCTTCTTAGCCGTCCATCCTTCCTGAAGTGTGTTATTCAGAATAACGGAATCCATTTTCGCCCATCGATTCCTTAAATCATTCACGATCGTATCGGCTCGCCCGGCTTTTCCCAGCGCCCATAGCCGCCATCCGGCATTGGCTGGATAGCTCAGTCCCATTTCTGGAGGACACTCCGCAAGAATTCGGATCGATTCCTCTGTATGACTATCCGGACATTGATCGAAAAGAATCGCAGTAGCCAACGAACGGTCACACATGCGAATACTGTTTTCTTCGCCGATCCAGGGTAGATTGTTGATAAATGTTAAATGGTCTTTACTCCAAAATTTATGGATGGTTCTCAAAAGTAATTTCTTTCCCATATCGATAAAATGACTTGCGAGTGAATCGTCTTTCAACGCACGGCAAATAGGAGTGAGAGCATGAATGAACATTGCAGAGGCATAAAGATTAAAAGCACATTGTTTATGACGCTGCTTCCGGTAGGCGTCGTGATCGATCCAGACCGAAGGGATGCCAATATTCTCAACCGGTAAAAGACCGTCTGCATCCAGAATACTTTGCAAATACTCGGCAAAACGTAATAAGCGCGGATACGGTTCTTCCAACGCCGATAAATCGCCGGTATAGAGATAGTGATTGTAACAATCGAAATTGAGTCCTACTCCATGATCGAGTATCGGTCCCCAGCCCGTCAGATTCAGCTGCCGCTCCATCAACCGGGCAAGACGGTCGTAGGCAGGCCAGCAATCGAGGAAATAGCCATCCTTGGTCAGTCCCTGACTGAATGTCTTTAGATAACGGGCAGGTTGTTTGGTTTCACCAAAAGTGAAGTAGATGGCATGCAGTTGATGTCCGCAATCGCCACTGTATTGCTGGCGTTCCCGAGCCATGCCATCTACCAGAGTCTCCTGTGCGCAATTATGTAAGGTATTGACGGTCGCATTGAACAGCCGTTGCAATGCCGGTTCGGAACTCCGAACCAATGTCTGATTCGGCCAGGGATAAATACGCCTTCTTACACCAATATCCCGTATAACAACATCCCCTTCCACTCCATGAATATGCAATTGAATCCAACGGCAACTTTCAAAATCGAATGTTTGAAATCGATTTTTCCCCTCCTTGCATATAAAACGACTCCAGGAATGGTAGTGAGAATTGAGCAAGGGAGGGCCTCCCGGCTCATGCGCTTCATGCACCATAAGTTCGACTGTGGTTCCTTCCGGTGCAACGATGGTAAAATACGGCCAGCCCACTACTTGTTCTTTCAGTTCGAATGTCAACGCGGCTCCACGTACGTCTTTCATTCCAACCTGCCAGACTCCCGTTTCCTTCTCTGCTGTGCAAGGTGTACGATCCACATCGAATGCACCGGGAGTAAGGCACTCGAAATATTCCTGGGGAGAACGCTTCCAATCGATCCACAGGGATTCTGTCAATCGTTCCACAGGGACGTTCTCTTCTTTCATCAGGGGGATGCTTCGCGGTTGAAGGTAACATTCTTCCCGGTTTCCCTGTATTTCAAGCATGTATTCAGAATACGTCGAACAGATTGTCGGCTTATCCGGCGGGCAATTCAATTCCATCGCCGGTAACCAATCCCGATCCTCTTCGAATTCCACTCGATCCCAACCTTCCGGGTAAAGACGGGCATCGAATTCCTCCTGCAACGAACGCAGATACCAGCGCTTATACTGTCCAGGTTTCCAGGATCGCGCCAGATAGGCTTTCCAGGAAGAATCGGAAACAAGAATCTGATTGCCTTGTTCTTCGGTATTGGATCGCAGATAAAAAATAAATCCAGGTTTACCTAAAGGCGACGTACCATCGCCCTGTCCGTAAAACAAGACTTTCGCCGCCAACACGTTTTTACCCGATTGCAGGGCAGCGGTAAGATCGATAGGATCGGCTTCCAGCCACCGGGGATCGCAGGGAGCGGGCCCGAAACCAATTCGTTTTCCATTAACCGATAGTTCATACCGGCTATCGGCTAACACCCACCCCACGGCAATTCGCGGAACGAAAGTAAGATCGATTTCCTTCCGGAACAACACAAATGTATTTTGCAAACACCTCTCAGAGGGATACCAAATCCATTTGGCAGGTGCCAGATCGAGCCGGCCACTTTCTTTTTGCATTTGGATGAATCGCGAAGGTGGTATGGATAGAGTCGAGTGATCGGCACTGTGGCTTTCCTGCCCTGGTAGCAAAGCTATCGCCGATCCCGTCGTGGCCATGAAAAGCCGCCGGTTCAGAATAGGGGTATTATGTTTATCGCGGGTATTTTCAGACATGATGATCTCCCTGCATGCTAATAACTATAAACTAGTACATTGTTTGATTTTTTGATAACACCAAGCCGATGATTCAGAACCCGTAAAGAAGGATAGGAGGGTTGAAGAGAAACATAAAGAGTGAAACAAGGAAAAAGAAATCGAGAGACTCGAAAAAAAAACGGCTTTCAGATTACCCCGGCGACGGGAGATAAAACCCCATGCATCAGCGAACAAAAATCCATCGGCGAATTCGCTTGCCGAAGATCGTCGAGCAGCGAAATATCTTTCACAGCAGCAGCCATGGTGGATAGCAATTTCAGATGCAGACGATTGCGGGGGGCGCACAGAAGAAATACCAAGTCGACTAACTCTCCATCAACCGCTTTAAAATCGATTCGCTGGCGGAGTCGGGCGCATACCACCAGGGGGACGTGAAATAAATCGTTGATCGGATGCCAGGCGTGAGGCAAAGCCACTCCATGTCCCACACCGGTCGAGAGATGTTCTTCTCTTTTAATCACTTCCTGCAAAAAAATTGTTTTTTGGAGCAAATGCCCCGTAGTAACCAACGTATCCACCATCGGTTCCAATACTTGCTTGATCGTGGAAGCATCCAGATCCAATATAATTCTGTCTGGAGAAACAATACGGAATTCTTCCTCGTTTTGCCAGGGAGCGCCATTTTGTCCGTTAGATATTTCCTGTTCCCCCCCATTTAAAAACCACGTTTCCAACTGCGCCGGATGAAATCGCCATTGATTCCCCACTTTAGTCGCAGGAATTCGATTCGCTTGAATCAGGCGATGAATCGTCCGTTCATTCACTTGAAGAACGTCGCTAATTTCCTTAATCGTTAATAGTCGTTCCAAGTATCCAAACCCGTGCTTTCTTAATTAATTAATGAATCAGAAGACATTCAAACAGCTCTGAAAATGATAAAAGGCGCTCGCATATCGATTCAGCAAGCGCTCTCCACATAAAAAAACAAATAATATCTGAATATTCCCTTGTGAAATCGTCTTGAATTGGGTATTATTATACATAGATGTCAATTCTTGTCAATATCAATAATGATCGGTGATAGATTTGATTTTTATCGAGGTTTCAAATTCACAAGGAGCTGAAAATGATCGATGCAAAGAAAGAAATCGAAATGCATGTAGGCGATCGTGTATGTACCGGGAATCTACGGTCTCACGAAGGTTCAGTCGAAGCAATCCGCCTGATCGCCAATGGGCA
>CAZFOX010000629.1:0-3617 GCA_964520565.1 uncultured bacterium
CAACCACGATTAATAATTCAATGAGTGTGAAACCACGCCGTCCCATTTATTACCCATTTCCAAGCAGATCAATTTGTATATACAAATATAGGAGTGTTGGTAAACTATCACATGAATTTTCGACTGTCAAGCATGAATTGGCAAAATCAATATTTCGCTAAATTGGATATTACTTACTAAATTTATTTCGAATATAAAGATTGAAATGAAGAGGAAAAAGAATAGAAAGCAATTTACTTATCGATTGGAATTGTATATGGTATTACGAAGGATTGTTATTGTTTCCCTATACATTACGGCCCGTATCATGGATACCAAAACAGAAAAAGTGCCTATTCCAGTCGCGCTGTATATCGATCGCACCTCTTCGACACCCACTTATCAGCAGTTATGCGATCAGATCACACAATGGATTTTGAGCGATCAGTTGCAAATAGGGGAATATTTACCTACCGAGAATGAAATCTGTAAGTTATCCGGCTTAAGCCGCATGACAGTACGCAAGGCCATTGAGAAACTCAATCAAATGGGACTCGTAAATGCGGTTCGGGGACGGGGAACGTTTGTTGTGGCCAAGGAACCCACCGCTCCGGTGAAAACCTCGATCGGTTTCGTTCTTCGACCTCACCGGTACATCGAGGAAGATCCCTTCTATTCACAGGTTCTGATGGGAGTTACCCAGGAAGCGCAACGGCGGCGGATTCATTTGGCGTTTGTTTCGGGCGAGTACATCGAAGATGAGACTCATTCGTACGAACATTATCAGATTCTCCAACATCTTGCCGGAATTATCATAGCCGGGCAGATGCCCAAGGACTTTCTCGATCATATCGAAAGAATTCGCATCCCCTGCGTATTTCTAAATTACCGGTCTTCCGAATACCCATTCGATACGGTAACCGCGGATCAGGAAGAAATTGGAAAACTATTGGGCGATCATCTGGCTTCGCTGGGGCATCGCCGCTGTCTCTATCTCAGTGGAGAGGCGGATAACGTGGCCTACGAAGCCCGCTTGAAAGGATTTCAAGAAACGTTTCTATCCCATAGCCGGTCGCTGACGGTTCTAAAAGGCGGGAAAGATGTGGAATCGGGTCGGCGGATGATACAACAAGCGCTGGCGAATGGGACGTCTTTCACGGCAGTGACAGGAGGAAACGACACCATCGCCATCGGCGCGATGAACGAACTGTTGGATAGCGGATACCGCATTCCCGAAGAGATCAGCGTGTGCGGCATCGACGACGTGCCGTTTGCGGAGAACTGCCGTCCGGCATTGACCACCGTCCGCATCGAAAAACAGGAGATGGGAATCAAGGCGCTTCAGTATCTTTTGGAACGCTTGAAAAATCCCCGGAAAGTACAAGTCACCGTCTTATTGGGCGTGAAACTCTGCGCAAGACAATCCACCGGGCCGGTGAATTCCCGGACGGCAGCGGAACGTTCCACGCCGAGCCGTCGAGAAATGATGCATGCGGAAGGATGAAACGAATGGGAATGAAAATCGGCCTGGGTCTCTACCGGCACATGCTGACGCGGGATAATTTCCGTTTCGCTAAGCAGGCGGGTTGTACCCATATCGTTGCCCATCTGGTGAATTATTTCTCGAATGAACTTCTTCATGGAACGGACGAGAAACGCAATTGGGGCGTGACCCGCAATCAGGATCGGCTCTGGACGGAAGAGGAATTGCGGGATTTGAAGAAGTCCATTAACGACGAAGGGCTGGAACTGGAGGCCATCGAAAATTTCGATCCCTCGCACTGGTACGACGTGCTGCTGGATGGCCCTCGGCGAGACGAGCAGATTGAAAACCTGAAGACCATCATTCGGCGCATGGGCCAGGTTGGCATTCCCGTGATGGGTTATAACTTCAGCATCGCAGGCGTCTGGGGGCACGTCAACGGCCCTTTCGCGCGTGGCGGAGCGACATCGGTAGCATTTCTGGGGCCGGACGGCCCCCCGGAAACACCTATCCCCAACGGGCATATTTGGAATATGGTCTACGATCCCGACGCCGGGCCGGGCGAAGTGGGAACTATCACCGCCGAACAAATCTGGGATCGGTTGGAACGCTTTCTGCAGGAGATGGTTCCCGTCGCCGAAGAGGCGGGAGTGCGTCTCGCTGCCCATCCCGACGATCCCCCCATGCCCACAATCCGCGACGCCGCCCGTCTCGTCAATCAGCCGTCCCTCTATCAAAAACTGCTGGATATCTACCCCAGCCCGGCGAACGCGCTGGAATTCTGCCTCGGTTCGCTACAGGAAATGAGCGAGGGCAATATCTACGAAACCGTCGACCGCTACAGTCAACAAAACGCATTGGCTTACGTCCATTTTCGTAACGTGAAGGGAAAAGTTCCGAACTATTACGAGGTTTTTATCGACGAAGGGGATATCGATATGATCCGCGTGTTGCGGATATTGCATCGCAACGGATACGAGGGCGTACTGATCCCCGATCACACGCCCCAGATGACCTGCGACGCCCCCTGGCACGCCGGAATGGCCTTCGCCATCGGCTACATGCGCGCCGCCATAAACATCATCGAAGCGGAAGAATAGAAAACGAATCAACAGAATTGGTGTTTTATCTAAATAACTCACGCAATACGATCCACCTGCCCCATCTCCCCCTGGGAGAAGGTCGGGGTGAGGGAGCCTTTCAAAACATCTGATTACAAATAGACGCAAATAAACATGAGTCTTCGATTGCAAAGGAGAATACGATGGGTACACTAGACCGGGTTACACGCAGGAGCTTTCTGAAACAGGGGAGCGGAACCGTCGCCGCCATCGCCACACCGATGGTGATTTCCTCGAAGGTATTCGGCGCCAACGACACCATCGGCATGGGAATCATCGGCCCCGGACGCCGGGGCAGCCAGCTGATGGGCGATTTCAACCGCCTCAAAGGCATTCAATGGGTCGCTATCAGCGATGTCAATTCCAAACGCATGGATCAGGTGGCGGCGGGCAAGGACTGGAAGAAATGCCAGGACTTCCGCAAACTGCTCGAACTGAAAGAGGTCGATGCCGTCATCGTCGCCACGCCCGACCACTGGCACGCCCTCTGCACGATCTACGCCAACATGGCGGGTAAGGACGTCTACGTCGAAAAACCGATGACTCTGACCATCGCCGAGGGCCGCGCCATGGTCAACGCGGCGCGCAAGTATAAATGCATCGTCCAGTGCGGAAGCCAGCAGCGCTCCGATACGAAAAGCCGCATCGGATGCGAACTGGTGCGCAACGAAGCGGCGGGTAAAGTCAAAGTGGTTCACGCCGCCAATTACCCCAGCCCCTGGGATCAGCCCTTCCCATCGCAGCCGGTTCCCGAAGGCCTCGATTGGGATACCTGGCTGGGACCCGCTCCGGAACGCGGATACCACAAGGACATCTACATCCCCCGCGCCCAGCCCGGCTGGATTTCCATCATGCCGTTCTCGTGCGGCGAAGTGGGCGGTTGGGGAGCGCACGGGATCGACATGATCCAGTGGGCGCTGGGAACCGAGATGACTTGCCCCGTCGAAATCTCGGTGGAAGGCAACCCGCGCGAGCTCGACCGCATGGTCAACATGAAATACGCCAACGGCATTTTGGTGAAGACGGACAACAAG
>CAZFOX010000630.1:0-3615 GCA_964520565.1 uncultured bacterium
GAATAATCCTTGACAGATGGTGACAAATGAGACACCATAAGAAAATGGAAGAGAGAACGCAAAGAGAAATTTCATGGATTAAAGCCGCCCGCAAAGACTTCGAGGAATTTCCCAAAGCGGTTCAAGATGAAATCAGAGACATTCTCTCTTATGCGGCAGATGGAAATATGCCGGAACTCGCCAAGCCGATGAAAGGATTTGGTTCCGGTGTTTATGAGATAGCCCTTCGCCATCGGGGCGATGCTTACAGAACGGTTTACGCCGTTTTGATTGATGACGATTTGTGGATTGTCCACGCGTTTATAAAGAAATCGACGACCGGGATTAAAACCCCAAAGCATGAAATCGATCTAATCCGAACACGGATCAAGAAATTGAAAGAGATGTTGTCATGAGAGAAGAAATCGAAATTGTCCGAGGGAGTGGAAACATCTATCGGGATTTTAACCTTCCGGATGCAGACGTACGGCAAACCAAGGTTTTATTAGCTTCAAAAATTGTCAAGGTTCTAAACGAACGTGGGCTTTCCAGCCGTCAGGCTGAACGATTAACAGGGATTGACCATAGTGAATTTGTCCGGCTTCGCAAACCCGATCTGAAACGGTTCACGATTGACCGGTTGATTACGATCCTGAACAAACTGGATCAGAAAGTAGACGTATCCGTTACCATCACCGCTCGCCACCAGGAGCAGGCTTCCCACGTTCCTATTTGATAAAAGATCGGATCACGTCCGCCGAGCAGATTCGGTGGGGCTCGCTTTCGCTTGACCCACCCTAAAACTGCAATGGGAAAAGAATCTGCGGTTCCGACAAAAACGAACGATCCAGCATTCACATCTTATTCAAAACAATCTCTCGCGGTTTGCTACCCCTCGGGGGGCCGACGATGCCGTTTTCTTCCATGAGGTCGAGGAGGCGGGCGGCTCGGCCGTAGCCGATTTTCAGGCGGCGCTGCAGGAGCGAGGTCGAGGCGGCGTCGTTTTCGAGGACGCATTGAACCGCCTCGTCGTAGAGGTCGTCCAAATCGGAGGCATCGCCGCTCATCGAGGAACCGCCGCCGTTTTCTTCCAGCGGAACGAACTCTTCCTGCACGTATTCTACTTCCTGCTGTTGCTTGACGAATTCAATGACGTCCTCGCATTCCTCGGTGGAGATATACGCGCACTGCAGCCGGATGGGGCGCGACGCGCCGCCCGGCGAGAAGAGCATATCCCCGCGTCCCATGAGCGATTCGGCGCCCTTCATGTCGAGGATGGTGCGCGAGTCGGCGGTCGAGGAAACTTGAAAGGCGATGCGTGAGGGGAAATTATTCTTGATGACGCCGGTCAGTACGTCCACCGAGGGGCGCTGGGTGGCCAAAACCAGGTGGATCCCCACCGCACGCGCCATGGCCGCCAGGCGGGCGATGGCCGATTCGACATCCACCCGTGCGATCATCATCAAGTCGGCCAGTTCGTCGATAAGCACGACGATGTACGGCAGAAATCCCGGCAGCACCAGCGAAGATTCGCTTTCGGGAATCTCGCCCTTCTGCTGCGACATTCGTTTCTTGTTGTATTCCTTGATATTGCGGACGCCCGCACGCTTGAGGTAGCGGTAGCGTTGCTCCATTTCTTCCACCGCCCAGCGCAGAGCGGCGCCCGCCTTCATCGGTTCGGTGACTACCGGCGAAAGCAGGTGGGGGATATCGCGGTAAATCGCCAGTTCGACCTGCTTGGGGTCGACCAGCAGCAGTTTCACCTCATGCGGAGCGGCGTTGTAGAGTATCGACGTGATGATGACGTTGATACAGACCGATTTTCCCGAGCCGGTCGCGCCCGCCACCAGTAGATGGGGGGCTTTGGTCAGATCGAAGATATACGGTTCGCCGCTGATCTCTTTTCCCAGGCCGATTTTCAATTTGGATTGCATGGCCTGATATTTTTCACAAGCTACGATTTCACGCAGATACACATCGGAGCGGTTGCGATTGGGCACTTCCACACCCACCGTTCCTTTGCCGGGAATGGGAGCCACGATGCGCACGGTTTCCGCTTTCAGCGAGCGGGTGATGTCGTTGGCCAGGTTTTCGATGCGGCTGATCTTGATGCCTGGTGCGGGTTCCAATTCGTAACAGGTGATCGTCGGGCCGTAATTAACTTCCACCACCTTAGCGGTGATATTGAAATCTTTCAGTGTCTGCTCGAACATCTGCGAATTGTGCAGAATCTCTTCGCGGGCTACTTCCGGCCGGGTCTGTTCGGGTTTTTCGAGCAGGGAAATCGGCGGCAGTTGGTATTCGTCGTTGGTGGGCGTTTCGATCAGGTTGACGCCCAAGTCGACTTCCTGAAGCGGTTCCTCTTCGCGGGTGACGATTTTTAGTTCGCGGGATTCCTCGATTTGCAGGGGTGGCAATCCCCCATCGTCTCCATCGGTGATGTAGTTGAGATCGTCCCAATCGACGCCGCCGTGCGTAGAGATCGCCGGCGGCGGCGAATAATCGCAATCCGCTTCCCGCAAGGGTTTTAGGCGGATGCCATCGCTTTCAAAGGCGGGACTCAGCGGTTCCAGGTAAGGCTCGTCCTCCTCGTATTCGTATTCCTCCTCCTCCCATTCCTCCATATCTTCCTCTTTCAATCTGCGTGAGGTGAAGAGAAAAATGGCAATTCGCCGGAAGAAATCGGTGAAGAGAAACGGCGTGCAGATCAGAGCGGATACCGCTAGCAGGGAACCGTTGACGATCAACGCGCCCGCCTGCCCCAGTTCCAACAAGCGTCGGCTGAGAATAAACCCTACCGCTCCACAAACCTGCCAAATTCGTTCGCTTCCCGCGGAGGGATTTAATATCTCCGTGATCATTCCCAAAAAACTGGATAACGAGATCAGCAGCGCTACACAACCGATAATCCGGATTTTGCGCAAGGGTTGTTGTGCGCCGCGCCGCATGCGGTCGATTCCCCATAGAATCAACAAAGCAGGGACGCAATATCCCGATGCGCCGAACAGGAACAGGAGCCAGTACGAAAGCCATGCGCCGGGTTTGCCGATCCAGTTTTGAATATGCCGTTCGCCCCCTTCCCCGGCGGTATAAGTGGCCAGGTCGGAAGGAGTATACGAAAAGAGCGCTAAAAATCCGATCAACGACAAGGCGATCAGGGGAATGGAGAGAATTTCCCGGCGTCTTTCATGTTCCAGATTATGCCATACATCGGCGACAGCCTCTTGCGTTTGATTGGTCATAGTATAAACAGTCTCCGATACCCGGGAGAACCAGACAGGTTTCGGGTCTTTCTTGTTGCCATTTTTTCTGGACGTACGAGTAGCCATACGGCATTCCCTCGTTAGAGTATCGGCCAATCAAAGGCGAAGTTTAAGTATTACCATTAAGAAAATGGTTCTAAATCTGAGTAGAACAGTATATTACATCGATTTTTTCATCCACAAAAGCGGAATTATCTTCAAAATAGCAATTATATTTTGTGTAATATATTTCGATCTAATCTCTTGAAAACCAGAATGTAATCTCGTGAATTGTTCACTCGAATGTATCGGTCTGTTCCGATAGTGAATTGAGTGGGAAGGGTGGGATGGGGATGATAAAACCGTGAAGCATCAATTTCATTAAGCCCTGCAA
>CAZFOX010000631.1:0-3605 GCA_964520565.1 uncultured bacterium
TGACACGCTCGAACAGGTCGAGCAGTTCCTCGTCGTCCAAAATGCGCCACGGATCGAACGCCGGCATTTTCGTGCCGATCCGGATAATCTGCACGTGCGGAATCCGGCGCAGAGATTCCAGAATCTGGCTCAGGCGGCGGGTGGAAAGCAACAAGGGATCGCCGCCGGTCAACAGGACGTTGGTAACGCCGGGATTCTCCGAAATATATTGCAGTCCTTCCTGGATGTTCAGCGTTACTTCCTCGTTATCCTCCATGAAAAGCCGTTTCCGGAAACAATACCGGCAAAACGCACCGCAGGTTTCGTTGCACAACAACAAAACCGTATCCCGGTACTTATGCTGAACGCCCCGGGCTTTCGTGTACGTCGCTTCATTGCTGGCGTCCAGTTTTCCCCACTCCTCCAGTTCGTCCTCCCGGGGAATCACCAGATTGCGAATGGGATCGTCCGGATCCGACCAGTCGATCAAACTTAAATAATAATCGTTTACGCGAAATTCATACTTTTCAGCCACTCGATTCAAACGCTCTCGCTCCGCCGGAGAAATCTGGGTTATCAGGTTGAGATTGCGAAAATATTGCAGTCTCCGAGTTCTGGTATACACGGTGTTTCTCCTTTCTGGATTATGCTGTGTTCGAGAGACAGAGCCGGGATGGAGCCTGGGCGAAGGATATGTTCTGGAAGAGTTTTTTCTCAATAGGAAGGAAATTAGTAGGTAGGCTCCCAGACCATCCTCGTTCTCTGCGTGCAACCCTTTCATTCAAACTGATAGTTCATGAAAAATACCCAATTCATCATGCCTCTATTATACCCCATATGCCACCGGAAAGAAAGTAAAAAATTAAAAAAATGAGTAAAAATAGAGGCGAAAAAACGATGTTGGTACGAAAATTGCTAAGAAACTTGACCTTTTGTCACCTTCTGTAACCCCCCTGCCCACATTCAACCCCCATCCAATTCCCTCAACCGGAATTCCATAGGATGGCGAAAAGAACTACCATGAATTCGGTTATAATAATCTCTAAGGTTAATCATGAATAACAAAACGGAAAAAAGACATCAACGTAAATTCGATCCATAAGACTTCGTGGATCGAACTAGGTGACTGGTACAAGATATAGTGTGAGTTTCGTCTTCAAGACACTTTTTGCTGGATCATCATGAATCGATCCAATACCTATACTGCAAAATATATGCGTATCCCAAGCGGCTATATGGGACAGCTCATCGAGTGGCCGGAAGTGGTCACCGAAGGCCCGACGCTGGACGAATGCCGGGCCGCTATTTATGACGCCTTGCATGAAATGATCCTGGCCTACCGTGATTTGGGCAAAGAGATCCCTCTCGGCGGCGCGTTGTACGAGCCGATCCCCGTGGGGATGGAGGACGGATGAGGATGTCCGTCAAGCGGCGCGATCTCATTGCCATCAAAAACACGCTGTTATATGATCTCCTTTGTTCGTTGATCCAACTTTTGAACGGCATCGCGAAAAGGGAGAACCATGAAATCAATAGCACGTATTCTATTGCTTCTTTTTACCTCGGCCTGGGCACATACTGCCGAGTTCCATGCCCCACCCGCACCCAAATCCAACCGCTCGGGAGCCGTCCTCTACGTCTCCAAACTGGGCGATAACACCGACGGTTCGTCGTGGGCGAAGGCCTTTCACTCCATCCAGGCCGCTCTCGACGCGGTTCCCGATGCCCTCGGCGGTCACCGCATCATCGTGCGCCCCGACACCTACATGGAGGGCATGCTCTCTCCCGCATTCAGCGGTGCTGCCGGAGCGTATAACGAATTGATCGGCGATACGGACGGCTCGTTAGGTTCTGGCACATCGGGTAACGTTGTTCTCGATTCGGGCGATCCTTCCAAAGGCTTCAAAAGCTACGACTGGTGGGGACCCATTCGCGCCACCCAACAGGGATGGTCGCCCGAACACAAGGATCCAACCTTCTCCGCCATCATCTGGGACCGATGGATTCTTCGTAACCTGTACGTCACCGGCGGCGACGGCGGTTTGTTCTGGGATTGTACCAACCGCATCGAACCCTTCACCGTAATCGTCGAAGATTGCATCAGCATCGGGCGAGCTTTCGGCGGCGGCGTCGCCAGTTGCCTGTCGCGAACCGATGAACCCATCGTATTTCGACGTTGCTCTCTCTGGTCGCTGGACTGGTGGGGCGATACCGCGGGAGCGTACGTCCGGGTGGAGAATCCCTCCATGCCCAACCGCCCCGATGTCTATTTCGAAGACTGCACGATGGTCGGCCCGCAATGCGCCCTCAAGGGCGGCAATTACGGATTCCATACTTACATGCGCATCAAAGTCGAGCGCTGCCGCCTCATCGCCCTCAACTTTTCTCAACCCCAGGGCACGCCCACCGACGGCATCGTGCAAAGCGTTCAGAACGGAAAGTACCTGCACGTCGATTTCGAGCATACCACTGTCATGGGCTATAAGGTCTTCGGGGTGAAGGTGGATAAAGACACCGCCAAGGATATCCAATACACTACAAAGGGCGCGGTTCAATCCTACGTGCAGTTCACCCAGGAAACCCCCAAGGGATTTCATCCCCTCGGCCAATGGCCAATCGATGTATTTCAAACGCTTCTGCCTCCCCAACCGGTGGCGAAACGCACGTCTCTTCAGAACACAGAACTCATCCGTAAAGACCTGTGCGAAATTTCTCCGATTGTTTGGCAGGGACGCCTCTGTCACATGGAGAGCGTTCGCCCAGGATCGGGTGGAACCAAGGCGGATTACTATCTAATGTTAACCGACGCGGAAACCGGCGAGGAACTTGCGCGTTTCGCCGAAGGCTACAGCCTCGCCTGCGCGCTGGTACACGACGGCGTTTTTTACGCTTTCGCCTCGCGCTTCGAAAACAATAAATGGAACGACGTCACCCTATTCAAATCGCGCGATTTGAAACAGTGGGAATCCAAGGTCGTGATTCAACAGGAAAACGAAAACCTCTTCAACAGTTCCGTCTGCGCCGGGCCGGACGGATTCGTGATGGCGTACGAATCCAGCGATCCCGTCTATCCCGCCTTCACCACCAAATTCGCCATCTCGAAGGATTTAGAAAATTGGCAAAAACTCCCGGAAGCGATCTTCGGAACCGACCGCTACACCGCCTGCCCGTGCATTCGTTACGCCAACGGGTATTATTACGTCCTCTACCTCGAACACCGTTCTCCCCGGCATTATTTCGAAACCTTCATCACCCGCTCCCAAGACCTGATTTCCTGGGAACGCAGCTCCGCCAATCCGGTTTTGGTTCCCAGCGAAATCGGCGACGGAATCAACGCTTCCGATCCGGAACTGGTGGAATGGCAGGGTAAAACGTGGGTGTATTACGCGGTCGGCGATCAACTGACCTGGATGAATATCAAGCGCGGACAGTACTCCGGCTCGCTATCGCACTATCTGGAATCCTGGTTTCAAAACCCCGGCATTCCCGACACGGGCGATTGGGCGGGATATCGAAAATCCACTCCCTCGCCCCCCGGTAGAGGGTAGGGGTGAGGGCGGTATTCACCCCTCGCTATTTCAACTCCCATGGCGCCCAAATATTGCCCTGCGCGCGCCTCCCGAATC
>CAZFOX010000632.1:0-3604 GCA_964520565.1 uncultured bacterium
GTCACAATCCCGATCAAAAGTTTACCATCGAAGTGACGGCAGCGGCTCCTATTGAACCGGTTCCGATGGCGATTGAAACGTTGGCGGGTTTAAACGATTTCGATCCCACCCGGAAGACCGGTGGGGAGTATTACCAGGGACGGCTGGTAGTTTTCAAGAATGTCCATATCGTTGAAGGCGAATGGGGGCCGGGAGCGGTGTTGACGGTTGCCGATGCGCAGGGGAATTCTTTCGCAGTAGAATTACGAGCCGGGACAGGAATCGGCGATCAACCACAACCGCAGGGTATGCTCGATATTATCGGTGTCTTCGATCAGGAGGATTCCGAACCGCCGACCACCGGCGGATATGTGCTTTGGCCGCGATCGATTGCGGATTTTCGAGCAGCCGGTTCCAGCGCGGTGGAAGTGTGGGATGTGTATAACTAAGAAAGCCTTTACATTAATCGAGTTGTTGATTGTGGTGGCCGTAATCGGCGTTCTGGCGTCGATTGCGGTGCCCAATTTTTTACAGGCCATGGTACGCAGTAAGATCGCGGCCGCGAAAGCGAATGTCCATGCCTGCCGGGTGGCTTTGGAGGCCTATCTTGTGGATCGTCAGGGATTGCCGCCGACGCGGTATTATTGCCTGGCCTTCGGTGAGGAAAAAGCGAAGAAATATTTTGAATTGCCATGGGAACTGACCACACCCGTCGCCTATTTACACGAACGGCCTTTGGACCCGTTTAATACGTTTCCCGGTGCATCGGAGGATGCGCCCGGACAGACAATAAAATACCGTCACCCGGGTTTTGGATATTTTAACGACATGCCTACCGAAGAGGGGATGTGGATTCCCAAGTCGTTTCCCCTCGATGATGGGGATTACGTGTTTTACAACAACGCATCGGAAAAGTATCCTACCAAGAATTGTCCCGTGCAGTATGGAGTGTGGAGCGCCGGGCCGATTCCCAAGACGGACATTGGGATGCATACCTACGAACCGGTACCATCATCGACCTGGTACAATCCAACGAATGGAACCGTCAGCTCGGGTATTATCGTCCATCTGAGTTCGGGGCAGTATGCGCCGTAAAGGCAGCGATGAGTGATGAGGAAAAAGAAGATTGAATGGCAGAATGTATGCTGCCGTAGGTACTTGAATGATTCGTATGGAGGTTTATGAAACATGAAGTCAGTTCGAGGATTTTTTTTGGTGGGTGTTCTTGGCGTTTTCGCACTGAGTTTAACCACTTATCAGGGCACTTATGCCCAGCACGATCATCATGGTGCGGGTGAAAAGACAGAAATGCATGCCACAGTCCATTACGAACCCTTGACGATGGAAGATTTAGAGCATTTCCACGGGCATGGAGGGCCTTTTGTGGTGTTGGGAGGATTGATGGGCGATTATGCGATTAAGAAATACGGCATGCCGAAATATTTCGGCATAACTGTTAAGGCGGAATGTCCTCCCATTCCACCTCACTCCTGCTTGATCGACGGTTTGATGGTGGGATCCGGCGCTACGTATGGCAAGAAGAACATCGAACATATCGTGGCAGAAAAAATCCGGGTAACGATTAGCGATGATAAAACAGGAGCAAGCGTTATCTATACCTTGAAACCTGCGACCGTTTCCATGCTGAAAAAATGGGAAACGGATAACGTTCCGGTGGAAGAACGGGGTGAGAAATGTTTTACCATGAAGGCGGAGGATTTGTTTGAGATTGAATATACGCCTGCGAAATAGGCGGAAGTCGATTATGAATCATAGGTGCGATCGAAACGGTGAGTGGTGTTATTCCTCTCACCGTTTTTTACATGTGATTTAAAAATCAGGAGAAAGGAACGCGGATCAATCCCTAGGCATGGATTAGATAAAGAACGGCGCAAGCGGCGATGGTTGAAAGAGTATAGAGCCAGCGGGACCAAACCGAACCATACTTTCTTTTCCAGACGATCAGGAAGAGCACGAAGAGTATAACCAGTAATACAAAATTGAAAGCGGGGATGAAGATCAGGACTTTTTGTTGAAATGAGAGAGACGCAATATCCGACGGCAGTCCAAAAGAGAAGACCTGCGTAAATTGGGTTAACGCGATCAGATAGATGAGAAAAAGAAAACAGACGCAGGATGTGCATAAACGCCAAATAAAAGCCAGCCGATCCGGATCGGCGCCTTGCTGGAATTCCTTTTCAGCGGCTTCGGCAGTTCGGATGAGCCATTCCACGGGCATCGTGAATAAAGTCAAAGCGAAGATAAGTCCACACGCGATTAAAAAGAACAGGACGGATTTATTGGTTGTGGGATTTAGTGGCTGATGGTAACGTGCAATGAATTCCGGATTGGGAGGGAATTGTTCTGCAATATCCAGGACTCGATATCCTTTTGTTAGTTCGTCCTCCAGGCGATAAGAAATCATGTTATCGAAGTTGTGAAAATGAAACAAATAAACCACACCATTGTTTAAATCGTAGATATTGGAGTATTGAGTGATATCGACATGAGCGGCTTTTAGAATTTCACGGAACAGGTCGATGGAAATCTCCTGGATGTCTTTTAATGCTTTGTCCGCGGTCAGATAACGCCAACAGGTTATCGATTCGAACGGGATTTTCGATTGGTAAAAGTTTGTGCAGATCTGATAGTCGCCTTTTTTATGAATCACATCGTCGCCTTCGATGATGATGGAGTCGCCTTTTGGGTCGGCGAACAACAGCATTCCCCGTTCAAAATCTGTAGCGAGATTAAAACGGCTGAACCATTCTTCCACCTCGGCAGTGGTGGCGCATTCCGCCATGACTTTATGAAGGAAATCGGGAGGAAGTGGAGGTTTATGAGAGGATTTCCGAATGGGATTTGGATCTGTGGCGAATCCATCGAAAAACAAACCTCGATCGTTCATTCCGCCCTGTGGCCAGAGATTGTCAAATCCAAAAAAGATGCCGCCGTATTTTCCTTCTGTGGCAGGCTTAAACCAGAGTTTGGTTTTTGGATTAAAGTAATCCTCATTGTTGCCTACCAGCACCCGCCCTTCCTTCGAAGCGACGAATCCGGTACAGGATTCGGCAGCCTGTATCCCAACGAATAATCCAAGAAGAGAAATAACGAGAATCGATCGTAGTTGCATTGTCTTCCAACTCAGAAATGTATACGATCTGTTAAACGTTCACGTTGGGAAAAGGATTCTTATTTTTTCGGTTCTAATCCCTTTCCTGTTCCCAGATGGTTTTGATGGCTTCTTCCTGGTTAAAACCGTTGGGAACCGATGCACTGGGTTTATTCGCCCAATACCAGTTTTTCTCAAATACGGGACGATAGAGAACTCGGCTGGCGGGCATTTGCAGGTACCCGTTGGGATCGGTGCGGCGAACCCAGTTCCAGGCGTAATGCAGCCAGAGATCGCGATAGTTTTCGTTCTGTTTAGCAAACCAGGTGATCTCGTCGTAACCCCAACACCAAATATCGCCTCGATCTTCTCCTTCGTGGCGGCTGCCACCGAAATTATCCAATTCCACCAGGTAGGGAAGCGAATCGCAACTCCAACCACTGGGAGTGATGCCACCTTTGCTGCGTCCAAAAAGGCTATCCAGGAATCCAACTTGCAGAATGCCTTGCTCGG
>CAZFOX010000633.1:0-3602 GCA_964520565.1 uncultured bacterium
TCGCGAATATATTCGCTTGGCGTCGCGTATACATCCGAATCGCTCGTACGCTCGTCAATATAGCGTCGTAGTTCATCCGTAAGTGAAAGATTGAGACTATTGCTCATGGTGGGTACTCCTTATTCGAATTTCAGTTCGATTTATTATAATCCCCATGACGATAGATGCCAATATTCGACACATCGTAAAGCACGGCCAATACGATCGAGGTTTTTGGAGAAAACGGATATGAAAATAAAGGTAGCCCAAGTTCATCCAATTCCCAGTCAATATTCCGATCTCATGAAATTTCATCTCATCCGCCCAATCCGCGACTCGATCGATTATGAAAATGCGCTGTATATCGTGGAACGCTTGATCTCCTTCGATTCGTTGAATGTGGATCAATCGGATTATTTGGAATTATTGACCGAGCAAATCGAAAAATACGAGAATCCAAAGTATCCAATTCCCCCGGATAAACAGGATCCGATCGATCGCCTCATTTTTCTGCTCGACGAAAATCGGATGAATGCTTCCGATCTGGGAAAACTCCTTGGAAACCGCCAACTCGACAGCAAGATTCTGCGCCGCGAACGCCAACTCTCCAAAACGCATATCCGTATCCTGTCGAATTATTTCCGAGTCAGCGCCGATCTGTTATTGTAATCGTCAAACAATCGCTTCACCTTTCCGGGAACGGATTCTCTCGGTACTATCCATATCGAAGTTATTTGCTTGCTTAGCCCCAAAGGGGCGGCCATATAATAGCCAGGGGCAACGCCCCTGGTAAATCGACAGAACAATCAGCCCTGAAGGGGCGTAATAAATATAAGAATCCATGAAGAAATTCCGACATTCCGCCATCTTTTCACTCCTCGCCCTCCTCCCTGCCCTGCTTTTATTTTGGTGGTTGTGGAAATACGATTTCGGGTTGCTGGACGATGCGTATATCCCCATGACCTACGCGCGCAACGCCGCGCAGGGGCATGGGATTGTCTTCTTCCCCAACGGCGAGCGCATCGAGGGCTACACCAGCCCGATATGGATGGGATGGCTGACGCTGGCAGCGCTATGCGGACTCCCCTTGCCGGAGACCGCCAAGCTGAGCGGCCTGATCTTCGCCCTGGCTGTAGTGTTTCTGAGCGTTGCCTCCTATCGCCGCCAATTTCACACCGAGGAAACGCCCCGTTATTTCGGCGCGGTGTTCTGGCCGCTGGCGGCGGGGCTGGCGGTGGTATGCGACGTTCCCCTGGCCGCCTATTCGGTTTCGGGGATGGAAGCGGCCGCCTATTCTTTTTTCCTGCTGCTGCTCGCGTATACCCTGATCCTGCGGCGTTCCGATTTTATCGTATGTCTTATGATGTTGGTGGTATCGCTGACGCGTCCCGAAGGCCAGGCGTTCTGGTTTCTATGTATGGGCATATGGTGGCTGCAAGGCCGGCTTAATAAGGGTCTCAGCCTCATGTTCCTTACCACCGTCATCATCCCCTACACGTTCTTTATTCTGTTCCGCGTTTATTACTTCGGCCAGCCCTTCCCCAACACCTTTTATGCCAAGCACAATTTCGGCGGCCTGGAACTCGTGGGACGCGGTTTGGAATACACCTGGTATTTCTTCCGCCCGCGCCCGCTCTATCTGTTCGCCATTCTGGCTCTGCTGCTGGAAAAGAAGGAACTTCGCGGCGCGAGTTTATCCTTCATTCTCTTCGCACTGCTGCATGTCGCTCTCGTTACCGTGGAAGGCGGCGATCACTTTACCCTGCATCGTTTCATGGTTCCCGCCATCGCTTTCTTTGCCATCCTCAGCGTTCGCGGCGTCTCTCTCTGCGCCGAGCGTCTGATCCAGGATCGATTCGGGCGAATCGAAGGCGCGAAGAGCAAGGCCGTCAACGCCGTTCTGGCGGTCGTCGTCATTGCGATGCTGCCCGCGCACGGCTCCCAGCTCTTCGAATTCAGCCGGGATACCCGTTGCCATTTTGCCCAGGGTGCCAAATATCACCTCTCCACGGTGAAATGGACGCGCAGCTGGGCCTTGGTGGGGCAATGGCTCAAGGAGAAATACCCACCGGATACACTCATCGCCGTCATCAATTCCGGCGCGATTCCCTATTACAGCGAACTGCGTTGCATTGACATGCTGGGGCTCAACGACCGCACCATCGCCCGGACTCCAATGAAATACGAATCCCTCTGCCTTCCAGGACACGACCGCAGTAATTCGGGATACGTACTCGAGCAAAAGCCCAAACTGATTCAACTCTTCCCCCTTCTGTTTTTCACATCGAAACCGTATCCTGAGAATGAGTTGGAAGATATGATCACCTACCCCGCCCAGATGGACATGTGGCAGGAGCAACGCTTCCACGATCTTTACGAATATCGAACGGAAGAAACCCGTCTTGGTTTCATTTCCTATTTCGAACGCCGGGACGATGTTGACGGATAAACCTTACTATACATTTGGACAATATTTGAAGGAACGATTCGGATGCCGGGTGCATAAGGTGTCCATCGATGCCGGATTCACCTGCCCCAATCTGGACGGCGTGAAGGGATCGGGCGGATGTACGTACTGTAACAACGAGGGATTCAGTTATAACAGCCGCATCGCCCCGCGCCCCATCCGCGACCAGATCGACGAGGGCATCGCCTTCAACCGCCGCCGCTTCAAGGCTAAAAAGTTTCTGGCCTATTTCCAGGCGCACACCAACACCTACGCGCCGGTCAACCACCTCAAGCGGCTGTACGATGAAGTGTTGCCGTACGAGGATATCGTGGCGATGGCAGTGGGAACGCGTCCGGATTCGGTTTGCCGGAAATCGCTCGATCTGCTGGAATCGTATTCCAACCGCTTGGAGGTGTGGGTGGAGTACGGTCTGCAATCCAGCCACAACCGCACCCTGCAGCGGGTGAACCGTTGCGACACCTACGAGCGCTTCTTCTGGGCGATGGACGAGGCCAACAAACGCGACCTAAAAATCTGCGTGCATGTCATCCTCGGCCTTCCCGGCGAGACCCGCGAAGATATGATGGTTACCGCCGAGCGTCTCGCCCCCCTGCCCTTCCATAGTATCAAGATTCATCTTCTGCACGTCATGAAGAACACCCCCCTGGAAAATGAGTATCACGAAGGACGCGTCCCCATGTTCACCCTTCCGGAGTATGCGCGGGTGGTTTGCGATTTCCTCGAACGCCTCCCCGGCGATATCAACGTCCAACGCCTGACCGCCGACGCTCCCCCCAGCGTTCTGGTCGCTCCCGCCTGGTGCCTCGACCGCCCCGCTGTTTACAACGCCATCGAACAAGAATTCGCCCGCCGTGGAACCCGCCAAGGCGTCCAAGTCCCCCGAAATATTAGAGATAACCAATCCTGGCGCACCCAGGCCAGACAAATCGCCCCAATGCCGATGGTGGAAGTGTCGCGCGTGGCGGTGTGAGAATTACGCCCACCTCTTCAAAAAGACAAGGTTAATAAATTTTGGGATTTCTTTGTCGTATGGGCTAGACAAGATAAAAAGGATGTGTTAATAACGTGTCATTGTATTATAATATTTTTGTAGGATGGGATAAAGCGAAGCGTACCCCATCAAAGCCACTTTGAAGGAGAATAAATTTGTATG
>CAZFOX010000634.1:0-3579 GCA_964520565.1 uncultured bacterium
CTCCTTCCGGAGTGCTTTTCGTCAGAACAGGCGTCTCGATCTCCAAAAATCCCCGCTCGTCGAGAAAGTCGCGCACGCACTTATTGATTTGATGGCGCTTAATAAAATTGTACTGTACTGAAGGGCGGCGCAAATCCAAATAGCGGTATTGAAGACGGATATCTTCCGCGACTGCCCCCGCTCCAGCGATGGACGCTCCCGCTACCATTGCTTTTTCCGAAATCTTAAAAGGAAGTGGATGGGAGGAATTTAAGATTTCGAGATGAGAGGCCACGACTTCGATTTGCCCCGTATCCAGCACCGGATTCTCGGTTCCCGCCATTCGCCGTATGACTTTCCCTTCCACGGAGATACAATATTCTTCTTTCAGCAGCGAAGCTTGTTTGCAGAGTTCCGGCGAAACATCCGGACTGAAGACCACTTGAACGATCCCGCTTCGGTCGCGTAGATGCGCAAACAGAACGACTCCATGATCCCGGAGTGCATCCACCCAACCGACCACCTGAACGTCATGGCCTTCGTTCGTAAGCCGCAGTGCGCCGCATGGCGTCCTTTTTTGGAAGTTCATACTCCGTTCATCCTTGAATAAGATTTCATCGCATTCGGTAAAACTGGGAACTATATCAACCGTTCGCAGGGCATATCAAATAATCCCTCCCATTTAAATCCTGAGACGGTATGGAATGGTAGAATATAAACAAGTCGCTAAATACGTTCGGTCATTTCGGAGAAACGAATCCGAAATGACCGATTTTGTTCGTAGAATTTTAACGATAATTCAATCCGCATCAATCGGCCAGAATACGATCTACTTCATCCCGGTCAACGTCTATAATGAACTGAATCCCACTGATTTCCGCCGCTTCCCGTGTAAGAGCGGCCAGATCGTTTCGAGAAATATAATCGACGCTGAATTTCCGGCTGCCCGCCATGATTTGCCTTAGACCCTGTGCGAGGCGTTCGTAATAGGTGTAAAGACCGAGCGCACCGGTCGGAATCAAATCGAATTTTCCATTTCCCCCCAGTTCTTTCCGCAACGTGGAGGCCGTAACAAATATCTCGTCTTTAGTATTTCCAAATCGTTCGATATAGACCGGCACCTGGTTTTCGTCGATCGTTCGGCCAATTGTTTTACCAACCATAGCCGCAGCGATCGGAGCGCGCGCCATACCCACCAGCTTCACAAACGGCGCGCCCAAAGCGAGGCCTTTGAATATCTGATCCTCGAAGGCGAATCCACCCGCTACCGCCAGCGGAGGTACGTATCGCCCCCGGTCGGCCAACCGCTTGGCGTACTGATAGAGGAGTGAATGCAATTCGACGGGTGGCACGCCCCATTCGTTCATCATCCGCCAGGGGCTCATGCCGGTTCCTCCCCCTGCACCGTCCACCGTCAGCAGATCGATCTTGTATTTAGATGAATACATAATCGCCCGTGCCAGATCAGCCGGACGATAGGCTCCGGTTTTAAGGAATACATACTTGGCTCCGGCTTTACGCAATTCTTCCACTCGCTTGGCGAAGGATTCTTCGGTCACCATCCCCACGCGGGAATGTCGTTCGAATTCTTTGAAGGCTCCCCGCTCGAAACTTTTGATCACGTCCGGATCGGTCGGATTGGGAAGAACGATATATCCACGCTCGTAAAGCATCTGCGCTTTTTTGAGGTTTCGAATTTTGACTTCGCCGCCGATGTCTTTCGCTCCCTGTCCCCATTTCAGTTCCACGCACTGTACGCCTAACTTTTCTACGGCGTATTCCTGCACGTGCAGCCGGGTATCCTCGATATTCGCCTGAACGATAATCGCACCATAGCCGCCGTGCTGATAATCCTGATACAGTTTCACGCGGCGTTTCAAGTCGGCGGTATCTATTACCCGACCGTTCTGAATGACCGATTCCGGATCCATACCCACTACGTTCTCGCCGATCGTCAGGCCGGTTCCCGCCAGCGCCGATCCAATTGCCAGGCCTTCCCAGTTATTTTTAGCGATGTCTGTCGAACCGATTCCCGGAATAAGCCAGGGAAGGCGGAACTTGATTCCTTTATCGTGACCGATGACTACATCGAGATTCACAGAGGGAAAGATAGCCTTGTCGCTATCCGCTTCGATACCGTGCGCGCCGACGGCTGTCCCCATGATATTGAAATGGGAATAATCCACCGGGTAAGTCTTTTCTCCGGCGGTCGTGATCACACCAAACGGCTGCGGGTATATGACCTCATGCCCCCGATAGGCGGACTTGCCAATTTCGCACATGCCAATGCAGCCATCCACGCAGGTAACGCACATGCCCGAACTGGGTACGATCGATCCTTCGGTTCGGTTTTTGGTCAACGTCGCCGCCGTGGCGTTTATTCTCGAATAGGTTACCGACATTGTGTTACGCTCCTTTTATCTATTCCGGTCTTTTGAATTTCGCAAGCCACACAAGGATCCAAATAGCACATCATGTGATCGTACCCTGCGCTCTCGACGCAGGGGGGAGTCAGATTAGCGCAGCCGCCGCAAACCGCTTTCTCCGGTTCTGTATAGGTGCAACGTAATTGACAGGCCGGACAGACATACATACAGCCGCCACACAAGCGGCATTCCTCGGATTTTTTGTCGAACGGAGTGCCGATATTCCGTTTCTCGCCCCGGTTTCGAAATCCGATGGCTTTGGCCATCATCTGCTCTTCACACATCCGCACGCAAAGACCGCATAGAATGCAATCTTCGTATTCCTGTTTGAACCGCTGCCGGCGGATACCGTGCGCGGAAGCCAAATCCTGAATGATTTTAGATTGCGGGCACGATGCCAGGAGCAACTCCAATACCATTCGGCGAGCGTGGAGAACCCGTGCCGAGGCGGTGCGAACCCGCAATCCCTCCTCTGCTGGATAGGTGCAGGACGAGACCAGTTTGGCTCTGGCGCCTTCGCCGATTTCAACCACACACAACCGGCATGCGCCATAAGGCGACAACCCCTCCATATGGCAGAGGGTCGGGATTGGGAATCCGAGGAATCGAGCCGCTTCCAAAAGCGTTGTGCCCTCTTCGATGGAAACGAGAAGTCCATTGATGGTTAGATTAATCATAATAAGTCCGCCTCGTGCGGAGTAAGAATCAAGTTAGGCTACCTTTACAGCGTCGAACTGGCATACATTCCGGCACGAACCGCATTTGATGCATCGTTCGATGTGAATGATATGGCGTTTTTTCTTTTCCCCGGATATGGCATTTTCCGGGCAAATCCGGACGCATGCGCCGCATCCCGTACAATCCTCGCTGATGGAATACATAATCAGTTCCTTGCAGACACCCGCCGGGCAACGCTGATTTTCAATGTGCTCCCGATACTCATCACGGAAATAACGCAGTGTGGAGAGAACCGGATTAGGGGCGGTTTGCCCCAGACCGCACATCGAGGCGTCTTTCACGGCGTATGCCAGTTCTTCCAGAAGTTCGATCTGTTCCGGTTTTCCTTGGCTACTCGTGATGTCGTCCAGAATCTCGTGCATCCGCTGTGTACCTTTACGACACACGAAGCATTTACCGCACGATTCGTCTTTCAGGAAATTCATGAAATATTTAG
>CAZFOX010000635.1:0-3571 GCA_964520565.1 uncultured bacterium
GACGTGATAGGTCATCCACGGCGTAATGGTGAACGCCACCAGCAGCGACATCAACATCGCCAGCGGCACGTTCAACGCCATCGGCGCCATATACGGCCCCATCATCCCGGTGATGAAAAACATCGGCAGAAACGATACGATCACCGCTAGCGTCGCCAGAATAATCGGCGGGCGCACTTCATCCACCGCATACAACACCGAATCGCGCGCGTTGCGCAGTTTCATGGTGAAATGCCGGTAGATGTTCTCCACATCCACGATCGGATCATCCACCACCAGCCCGAGCGACAGCGTCAACGCAAACAAGGTCACCCGGTTGATCGAATACCCCAGTAGCATGTTAAAGAACAGCGACAGGCCGAACGTGATCGGTACGGCAAAAGCGATAATCAAACCCTCGCGCCATCCCAACATATACGTGATCAGCGCGATAACGGTGATAATCGCCACCACCAGCCCCTCCACCAGCTCGTTCACTTTTTCATCGGCGGTCTCACCGTTGTTCCGCGTCACCAGCACGTGGATATCGTCGGGAATCACCTGCTCTCGGATGGCTTCCAATTGTTTCAGGACGTCTTCCACCACCCAGACGGCGTTGGTTCCCTTCTTCTTGGCAATAGCGATAGTCACCGACGGCACGCTCTCTTCAAATTGGATGTGTTCTTCCTCGGAGGGATGATTGCCCGCCGGGCCGAATCCGATTCGCGTATATGTTTCCCGCTCGGCGGGGCCGTCGATCAGCGCCGCCACGTCGGCCAGATGTACCGGCTGCGAGCGAAACACGCCGACCACCAGATCCCGCAGCTCGTTAACCGTCGAAAACACCGTCCCCCCTTCGATGACGATTTCCTGATTGTCCCGCTGAATGGAACCGGCGGGAATCGTCACGTTGGCCGCCTGAATCTTCTCCACCACATCCAACGGTGACAGCGAATGCGCCTGCAACCGCTCCCGGTCCAGTTCCACACGAATCCGCCGCGGCGCTCCCCCGACCAGGAACGTATTCCCCGTATCCTCCACGCTCTGCAACCGGTCGACGACTTCCTCCGCCACCCTCCGCAGCGTGTATTCATCCGCCGTATCGCTATACAGAGCGATGTTCAAAATGGAAACGTCGTCGATCTCGACCGGCTTGACCACCCACCCCGCCACCGGCGCGGGAACGTTATCAATGTTGGATTCGATCTTGCTGTACAACTTTACCAGGCTGCGTTCGCGGTCTTCGCCCACATAAAACCGGACTGTTACGATGGCCTGGCCAGTCTGTGAGGTAGAATAAACATATTCCACGCCGTCGATCTGCCACAACAATTTCTCCAGGCGGGTGGCCACCAGGCGTTCCACCTCTTCCGCCGACGCGCCCGGCACGCTTACGTATACATCCGCAAAAGGAACCACGATCTGCGGCTCTTCCTCGCGCGGCGTAATCAGCAACGCCGCCCCTCCCGCCAGCAAGGCGAGTATGATGAGTACGATCGAGAGGTTCGAATCGAGAAAAACCTCGACGATCCGGCTGAATGGAGATAGTTTCACGTTCGGCATGGTCAGGCCCCCTGCGGCAGTACGACATCCTCTCCTTCAACCAATCCGGATAAGATTTCGACATCCCCGTTCCAACTGCGCCCCGTTCTCACCGCCCGCCGGGCCAACCGGTTCTCTTCTTTCACCGTCACTAGCTCCAACTGGCCGACCTTGCGCACCGCCTCCTTGGGAACCACCAGGTATTTCACCGGATCGAGGGGAATCGAAATCCGCCCGAACATACCAGGAAAAATTCCTTCTTCACGGGGAATCGCCACCCGGACAGTCACCGAACGGCTCGAGGGATCGGCGGAGGGAACGATCTCCTCCACACTGCCCTCCATCTGCTTATTGATGGCGTCGACCGTCACCTGCACCGGCTGCCCGATCGTCAGGCGGCCCGTCAACTGCTCGCGTACGGCCACTTCGGCCCGCAGATTGTTCGGATCGTACATGGTCAGCAGCGGCTTCCCCGGCGAAGCCAGATCGCCTGGCTCGCAGGTTTTCTCGATCACCGTTCCGCTCATGGGCGCGTGAATCTTCGCATACGACAGCATGACCTCCGCCTCTCTCACCGCCTGCTGCGCCTGATCCACTTTCGCCTTCGCGATGCGCTCGGCGCTGATTGCTTCATCCAGCATGTTCTGCGTGACGTTATCCGTCTTGCGCAACTGCTCGTAACGCTGCCGGTCTCGTTGGGCTTTATCTAAAGCGGCCTGCGCGGCTTCCAGTGCGTTTCTCGCCTGTTGCTGCCGCGCCAACAAATCCCGGTCGTCCAGCGAGATCAGCAAATCGCCCTTATTTACCGTATCCCCGGGACGCACGGTCACCGTCACCAGAGTCGCCAGAATCTTGCTGGCAATACTGGTCGTGCTCCGCGATTGGATCGAACCCACCGCTTCCGCCATCTGCTCCATCGTGCGGTATTGAACCTTGACCGACGTCCCGGATAAATCCCCGCTCGATTCCGCCTCCTGGAGCCCCGGCTCGATCCGGTCGGCGTTAAAAAGCCCCTGCATCCATAGCAGAAGGAGAATCAATATCGCCAGACCGCCCATAATAATCGGAATAGTTTTTAGGAGTTTCATCGTTCTCTCCTTTTGCTTTTTCCCTCTTTACATTTTCAATATACTATTGTATTATAGCATAATAGAAATACAAGAGGGAAAATCAATTTTTTTGAGGATACCCCGATGCAGATCAATGATGAAATGATTCGCCTTATGGCCAACCGCTTCAAAGCCATGTCGGAACCCGTACGCCTCAAGATACTCCAGATCGTAAAAGAGCGTGAGAGAAGTGTGGGCGAAATTGCCGAGATATTGAACCTGAAACACGGAACCGCCTCCGCCAATCTGAATGCATTGGCCAAAGCGGGCCTCGTCTCCACCAGGCGAGACGGTGTCAAAATCTACTACCACATCGCCAACGATATGATCCTGCAAATCTGCGACATCGCCTGCAACTGCATCCGCCAGGAAATCAAAGAAATGTTGAAACTTCGATAGGGTACAAAAATCGGGAGGTCAATTGATAAATAATTCATAATCAATAGAATAAATATCTGATAGGTGAATTTCTATTTTTTACTTTTTAAAACTGGGGGCATTTCGAGCACAAAGGGGAGGTCATTTCCATGAGAAATCCAACGAATTCTCGCATGGGTTTTTTTGCCTTCTATTTGTCCCTGCTTCTCCTTTCCGGTGGAATGAGCGGATCGCCCCTCGTCTGGGCTCAAGTACCGGGAGAGACCTCCGTCGAAACGCCAACCGAAACGCCGGGGGTTCTTCCTACTCCGACCCCCTTTCCGGAAACACCGATTGAAACTCCCACGGAAACCCCAGTGGCCCCCCCCACACCGACTCCAACCACCACCATCAATGGCTGGTTTATGCTATCGGGTATAGTTACCTCCAACAGTGGTTCCAGAATCGGGAATGCCATCGTCTCTCTCGATTCGTACACAACCACAACACACGCAAACGGTTTCTACATCTTCGATCTGATGGTGGGTGTTAAACCAATCACTTTCACATTGGTCGTGGAAGCC
>CAZFOX010000636.1:0-3563 GCA_964520565.1 uncultured bacterium
CTCTTCGGGGGTGGTTTTGTAAACCACCTTGCCCTCGATCACTTCGGGAATCCCGGCGTTCGCCTTAATCCAGATGGGGAGTCCGCTGGCGGCTTTCAGGCGTTGGCAGATGGAGATAAACCCGGCGATGCCCTGCCCGCAATTGCTGCCGACGACATCCGCGCCCGCTTCCATCAGGGCTTCGGCGGCCTGTTCGGGTGTGGTTCCCATCATGGTGCGGTCTTTGTTTTTCCCGGAATCGAAGACCATGCAGCCCACCACCGGCAAGCCCGTTTCGCGGGCGGCGCGCACGGCAATCGCCGCTTCTTGGGGATCGGACATGGTCTCGACCACGATCCCATCCGCCCCTCCTTCGGCCAGGGCCACGGCCTGTTCGCGAAAAGCGGTTTCCAATTCTGCCTGGGAGACCTGCCCGGTCATCAGCAGTTTCCCGGAAGGGCCGATGGAAGCGAAAACCCTGGCGCGATTGCCGGCGGCGCGTTTGGAAATCTGAGCGCCCAGGCGATTGATTTCCACCGCCTGATCCGCCAGGCCATGACCCGCCAGAAGAATGCGGTTGGCGCCGAAGGTGTTGGTGAGGATAATTCGGCTGCCCGCCTCCACATAATCGCGGGCGACTTCTTCCACCCGGCCGGGATGGGAAAGGTTCCAACCATCGGTGCATTCGCCCGGCTGGAGACCGCGCGCCTGGAGTTGAGTGCCCCACGCGCCATCCAGCACCACCGGGGTTTTCGCGAGTAATTCGGAGAGAACGGGATTCATTGGAACCTGCCTTTTTTCGTCGAATCGAGATCGTGCAGTTTATCCGGCGAGCAGTTCGCGCGCCAGTTTGACGGCGGAATAGGCGCTATCGCCGTAGCAATCCGCGCCGATCTGCCGGGCGAATTCGGTGGTGATAGGCGCGCCGCCGACCATGATCTTCACCCGGTCGCGCAGTCCCGCCTGGACGAGGTTGTCGATGACGGTTTTCATGGCGGGCATGGTGGTGGTCAGCAACGTCGAGAGACAAACGATGTTCGCATCTTTTTCCCGGACCGTATCGATGAATTTCTCGTAGGGAACATCCATGCCCAGATCGTACACTTCAAAGCCGCCGCCCTGGAGCATGGAGCGCACCAGATTCTTGCCGATATCGTGCTGGTCGCCTTTCACCGTGCCGATCACCACCCGTCCCAGGGGTTTGGCGCCGCTGGCGGCCAGCCGGGGCTGAATCAGGGCCAGCGACTTTTCCATGGCGCGCGCCGCTAGAAGCATTTCGGGAATGAAATACTCTTCTTCTTCGAACCGTTTACCGACCTCATCCATGGCTGGAACCATGTATTGATTGACCAGGTCGAGCGGTTCCACGTTCTGAGCCAGCGCTTCCTCCGTCACCGCCACGGCGGTTTTATCATTGCCATTCAGAATTGCATCGTAAAGCCGATTCCAATCAGACATGGTGGTTCTCCCATACATGGATCGTTAAGATTTTGAAATGACGCGGAACCGTTCGGCCCTTGTCCGGCGAACCGTTCCGTTTTCTTACGGGTTATCCTGCCCTGTTATCAACATCATAAACCAAGTGGTTCATTTGAATTAATTCTCATAGTTCCGTTATCGATAAATCCTCCCTCACCCTAACCCTCGCCCTCTGGGCGAGGGAACCATTTCAAATGAAACGAACCACTGGCCACAGATATTCGAACTTCCGGTATCTGTAAATTCTTTCAAGGCTCAGCAGGTATTCTGAGAGATCAACTCGCAGAATCGCCTTGAAAGAATCTGGCCAAAGATATTTGAAATTCAGGTATTTGTAAATTCTTTCAAGGCTTCAAAAGCATTCTGAGAGAATCGCTCGCAGAATCGCCTTGAAAGAATCTAAACGATAGAGCCGGTAAAGTCCACTGCCATCGCAGAAACTTACAAGGGTTCAAGTCCAGGCGCCGGGAAAAACTGCCGGATTGGCGAATTGTTCTTTGCACCGCTGTCGTTTTATTCTATCATAATCGAAACGCCGCCAACCGGAAAACGGGATGAAAGAGCCATCGCGGTGGAAGCAAGCGGTAACGCCTTGACGGATAGACAGAAAGCGGGCGCACAATGGACGACAACCAGCACGTGGATCCCAAGCAAATCCAAAACCTCATCGAATTGGGCGGTACGACACTGCTTATGAAGATGATCGATCTGTATCTGGAGAACGCGCCGCTCCGGCTTCGGGAAGTTCTGGAAAACGAGAGGCAGAACAATTGGGAAGGCGTGTTTCAGGCCGTTCATAAACTTAAATCGAGTTCCGGGAATTTCGGCGCGAATCCGTTATTCGAATTGTGCGGGCGCATCGAACAATCGATCCGGGAAAACCAAATGGCCGACGTGCCCCCACGGCTTCGGGAGATGGAGACTCGGTTGCAGGAAGTATTGACTATTCTTCAAGCGGAGAGAGAAAGGTTGCATGTATGAAACGAATTGCTGTCGTTGAAGACAATCCTGACAATCGCCTGCTCGTGCAAGCCATTCTCGAAGATCACTACCTGGTCGTTGAATACGAGAACGGCATCGACGCCCTGCGGGGGTTCCGGCAAAGCAAACCCGACCTGGTTCTGTTGGATATTTCCCTGCCGGAAATGGATGGAACCGAAGTCCTCGAACACATTCGAAACGATGAAACGTTAACCGGATTGCCGGTCATCGCCCTGACGGCGCACGCCATGTCGGGAGACCGGGAGAAGTTTCTGAGCGCCGGGTTCGACGATTATTTAACCAAGCCGATTATCGATGAAAAGCGGTTGTTGGAAGTGATCGAGCGTTGGCTGAAGTGATGCAGCGATTCCCTCGAAAGGCGCATGCCGGGAAATCGCACTTATTCGATTGATATCCCATTTTATCCAGATTTGCCGTCGTATTTCATTATCTCCCATGAATCGGACGAACAAACCAGACGGTATCCCTCACGGCGTTCTCCCGAAGAACGAGCAACAAGCGTTTTTAGATTCCGTTGTGTATGAATACCTGAGACCCGCCGCAGCGGGGATATGCATACTTTATTTGATTCTGGCCGCGCTTCACGTGTTTTTCCTGACCGGTTCCATGCGGCCGATCATGATCGCTGTGGCCGGTTCGACATCGGCCATTGCGTTTCTGCTCTTTCTGCTGCTGGGAAGAAAAACCCTCGCGCCGCAATGGGCCAATCCGATTCTGGCCGGCATTGCCATACTGGGTCTCATCAACTCGGATCTGCATCTCTATCTGTCGCAGGATATGCGGCAGACCACCAATCTGGTTTTGATCCTTCTGGTATCGGGATTTTTTATCCTGTCGGCGAAATGGTTTTCTTTCGTGGGGACATTTCGCCATCATGTTGCTGCAGGGAACCGTCCTGGCGATTATCGCGCAGGTAGCCCAGCAACAGGCCTACCGCCGCCATTCGCTCGCTCTGAGACAACTGGCCACCGCGAAGGAAACCCTGAACACCCGCAACGCGATGATGGAGGAGACCGCGCGGAACCTGCAACAGCAGATTGTCGAGCGCATTCACGCCAACGATCTGTTGCGCCAGTTTGTTTTGAACGCCCCCGCGCCGATCG
>CAZFOX010000637.1:0-3563 GCA_964520565.1 uncultured bacterium
ATGATGCAACGGATACACCGGGCAATCTTCCCGAGGATCGGCCTTGAGGAATATGCTTTAGCCAAACCGGTTCGTTGGGGTTTATTCTTCGGGAATACTTGTGTATGTTGATTCTTTCCACCTCTGGCAGCGGGTGGCAATCCACTTGTTCCTGACGGATGCCGGGAAGGTCGGCTGTTGCGCCGGGCACCGGAGAGAAAGCCAATAAAACAATATGGGCCGGGTTTGAATCGAGGGATCATGATCGCAGAAAAAGAAATCAACCTATCCAGTATTCTTACCGTCATTTGGGAACGGGGGAAGCGAATTTTGATTTTTACTGTCATTTGCGCAGCCATATCCGCCGTTGCGTCATTGATGATCCACAATCGCTATAATTCCGTGGCTTCTCTGATGATGAGCCCCTCCAAACTCGGCGAACGCATCATGCAGCGGCCGGTTATCCCTATCCGTACCTACGAGGCCTTTCTGACGTATCCGGGCCTTTTGGAAAAGATGATCGATAAGTACAAATTAAGAGAAGCGCCTTATAAATTCCGTTATCCTCAGGACTTACTGGAGCGAATTAAAGTTTCTTATATCATGGATACGGCGCTGCTGGAGATACACGTGCAGCTCGAAGACCCCCTGGTGGCAGCGGATGTGGCGAACGAACTGGCGCAATACGCCGTCAATACCGTCAGCCGGCTGGTCGAAATCGAACAGATGTCCAGTACAAGCAAAATCGAGGAACAAAGCAATAAATCCTTGAGCGATACGATCCAATACAAAAATATCTATCTGGAATCTCTAAAGCGCAATCTGAAACCGTATCACATGCAGACTTTGAATAACTACATGTCCATGTACGCCACCGACATGCAACAGAAAGAGACGCTCGACGCCTCGATCGTCGAATTGGAAGAAAAAATCCGGAAATTCGAGTCGGAGGTGTTTTCGGCGACTTCCGAATACAAACAACGAGTTCAGCTGCGCCGCGCGGTGGTCACCGATCCGTTGCTCCTGGAAGAGATTCGGGAGAAAAAGGGCGGGGAAATCAGCATGGACGATCTGGAAAACATCGTCTTTTATGAAGAACAGATGGATCCTTATTACAACCAGCTTTTAATGCAATATAAATCTCTCCTCGCCGATCTTCCCAGCCAGATTAAAAAACGGGATTTTCTGGCGGCGCGTATCGAGGAACTGAAGACCGAGATCGTCACACTCCAGAGTAAAGTATTTGAGATGGATGTTGAGGAATTGGTCACCAAGGGCGATTTCGACCGCACGATGGAGATTTATTCCGGGATCAATAAGGAAGTCGGCTGGGCGGGTACGACGGTGGCTTCCGAACGGCAGGATTTGATTGTCGTCGATCCGGCGGTTCCCGTCAAAAAGAAAGTATTCCCCCGCCGTTCTCTAATGGTGGGTCTTGCCGGATTGTCGGCTTTTCTTTTGTCTTTCCTTTATTACCTGATTCTCGATCTGTATGGCTTGGTCAAGTTGCAGGCGAAAAGGGAAGACGTCTCAGCCTAGATAAAATGTGCGTTTTCAGGAGGACGAGGTTCCACCCGAGCCTTCTGAATGGAATACCGGAATCCGCTCAGCCCGGATTCTCCAGGAATTGGCGGATGGCCTCGGCGGTCTGCCGGGAGGCGGATCGTTCGCCGATACGCTTTCGCACCACCGAAAGATCGTCGATCATTTCCTGATAACGGAGGGGATTATCCAATAACTCATCCGCCCATCTTGCCAGCGATTGGGGATGGCATTGCTCCTGGATGAATTCCGGACAGATGCCTTTCTCGGCGATGAGATTGACCATCCCGATATAAGGAACGCGAACCAGCCTTCTTCCCACTGTCATGTTCAGGCGGCTGGTACGGTATACTACGGCCATCGGCAGTCCCAACAGGGCGTTTTCCACCGTGGCGGTTCCCGAGGCCGTCCAGGCGAGTGTCATTTCCCTCCGTTTTTGATAACCGGTATCCCGGCAGATTTCCAACCAGGGAGGATTCTCGAATTCCTGTAAGAAAGATTCCGGCAGGGTATCGGCCAGGGGGAGAATGAACCTTGTATTGGGGCGCCGTTCGCGAAGCAGAGAAGCGGCTTTGAGCAGAATAGGCAGGATATTCCGTAGTTCGTTTTTCCGGCTGCCGGGCAACAATCCGACCAGCGGATCGGAAAGGGGGGAACGCTGGATGGGAGAGGGAGCCACCGCCAGGGGAATGCGTTCGATCAGAGGATGCCCGGTATACGTGGCATTCATGCCGCGTTTGCGGAAGAACGGTTCTTCAAAAGGAAAGATGACATAGAGCCGGTCGACGATCTGTTTCATGGTTTCCACCCGGTTCTCCCGCCATGCCCAGGCTTGCGGAGCGATGTAATACAACACCGGAATACCCATCCGGTGCGCTTCCCGCGCCAGGCGCAGATGGAGGCCGGGGTAGTCGACGAAGATCGCCGCATCGGGTTTTCGTTGTTGCCACGTTTTAATGGCCAGGGATTGGATTTTCAGAACGGCGGGGAGATGTTTGAGCACTTCCACAAAGCCGATCAAGGCCAGTTCGGGAAGCGGGAAAAGAATTTCGACACCCTCCGCCCGCATTTTTTCTCCCCCGAATCCCAATAATTCCACACCGGGAATCTGCTGCCGAAGTTCCTGGCAGAGACGCGATGCATGCAGATCCGCCGACTCTTCGCCCACCGAAATGAATAATCTTTTTACCGTTGGTTGCATGGCTTCTATCCATTTTAGATTGCTTCACTTCGTTCACAATGACACGAAATGTATCGCAATGTCATTGCGAGCAAAGCGAAGCAATCTAATGTTGATCCGATTTGCCAGTTGATCCATAGTATGCTTTTTTAATCCGACAATATAAAACGGTCAGACTACTAGAGATTCATTCCCAAAAAAACGGCTCCTGTTTCCCATTTCTGCGGTTTTCCAGTATGATCAAATTACTGGCGGCGGCTTTATAATCGGATCGTATCGAAAGGGCTTTCCGGAAGTCCTCTTCCGCCTCCAGCATGTTTTCCCTCGCTCCCCGAATCACGCCACGTTGATTGTAGCCAATTTCCGGTGGAATGGCGTTGGTTTCGATGCGTTCTGTCAGGAGCCGTTCGAAAAAACGCAGAAACTCTTCCGTTCGTTTTCCCCGGAACAGGGCTTGAGAACTTAACAAATACGAGAGCCGGTCCCATCCCAGGATATCCCAACTTACGTACGCCATATACATCCAGGGTTCGGGATGGCGGGGTTCGAGAAGAACGGCGGTCAGCATGGATTCGAGTCCTTCGGTGAGTCTCTGTTGCCCCAGTAGATAAAACCCCTTTTCATAGTAAACGACCCATGCAAATCGATCGCGGGGAATGTATCGCGAAAGATCGGCCTTCTGGGCTGCCGGGCCGGTGCGGAGAGCCGCGGCGGCGCAGTAAAAGTTCAAGAACAGAACCGGCATGGCCGCCAGGGGTGCGAGAACGCGCGGGGAGGCATTGCGTAGTTTTTGGAAGGTATAATATCCCATTCCGAAGAGAACGAAGGTGGAGAAGAAACCCGTTATCCGAGCTGCGGTGCG
>CAZFOX010000638.1:0-3559 GCA_964520565.1 uncultured bacterium
GCAAAACGGTGGATGCAGTATGAAACGATTCCTGGGATTTCAGTTCTACAGGCCGCTCAAAACCGTAATCTACACCCATACGGGATTCGGTTTCCGTTTTTTCCAGACGAAATTGTTTTAGAAGAAGTTGAGTATCGCGGGTATGAAGAGCCAATCCACAGGCAGAAGATTCCGAATACAAATCCATGAACTGAAGCGGGAACTCTCCCGAATGCACTCCACTCAGCGAAACGGGTAAATTACTCCAATCGGCCTGGCGGCGCGGGAACAAATAAAAATCATCGGTTATATCTTCACCGATCTGAATTCCGGAAAGACTGGGAAAACGCAGGCGAATGGATTGCGGGCGGTAACCGGGATTATCCAACTGCAGAGAAAAGGAACATTCGGAGTGGGTGGCTGGTTGAATGGTAACCCGTGCTTTCAATTCTCCTGCATCGGCCTGAATCCCATAAAACAATTCGAGAATGCCGTCTTTGGCGAGATAGGTCTCGAATTTCATTTGCTCGGGGTTTACCCGCGTACCCCCAACCTGAAGGGAGAACAAGGAATCGGGACGATGCAGAATTTCCCGATTGGCTTTTTTATGGAACATCGATACGATCCGCCCTCCGTTCTGTGTATCGATTTCCATTCGATAAAAGGAGTTATCTATCTGGATATACCGGTCTTCTTTAACGGTCAACGCAGCCGGGGTTAAATCCAAACGATCGTCCGGATCGGGCAGGCTGCGAGGGTAGCGGATGGCTGGATAAGCGGCCAGCAAACGATTGCCTAAATTGAGCGTCGCCGCCAGGAGAAAGAGTCTGCCATACGACATATATTCTTCGATGCGAACCGTTTCCAAGACTTTTTGCGGATCGGCGGGGATGGCATAAGCGAACGCAGCGCTGGCTTCAACCACATATCCGGAGCGTTGGAGATTGTAGGGAAAGACGCGTTCTTCCGAACCATCGGCATAATTCAATCGGACAATCAGGCGCTCCGGTTGGACGATCCGCCTGCGCGGCTCGAAATGAAAAGCGCCGTCCGTACCCACCAGATCGCAAGCCATCAGGAGAAACAATTCCCGGCAGGATCGATGAACGTTCAAGGCAATCGCGCCACGAAAAGCCATCGGCGTTGCGAGAACTCGCTTGCTTTCCTGGATATGAAATGGAATTCCCTCGCATTCAGCCCGTATGAGTATCGAATCGGCGCTATTTCCCGTCAGTTCTTCCAGAGAGGCGTTTCCTTCCGGGAGGGGAAATGGCGACAATCCTTCGGGCAGGTTGGATGAAGATAAGGCATTTAGATTCTCCAACGAGAAAACCGCACGCTGGATACCCTCCTCTTCTCCAAAAGAACAATCCAATAACTCAAAAGAGGCCGGTTGGGAACCGGATAGTAAATGCAATACAATCCGGTCGATCTGCTCGGTTCGCAGCGGAGGAAAAACGCGCAGGGACAGATCGTGTATCTGCGCGTCATTACCGTGACCGTCCGGCAGAAACACAGGCATGATACCGTTGCGAGCGAAGGGATTCTCGACATTATCCGCCCCGGGGGTCACCGGGCCGGTTGAACCGGGCTGCAACATCAGAAATGGCTGACTGGCTTGATTAACGATTCCCCGCGCGCGATATCGCAGGTGGAGAATGGGGTAGCGATACACCCAGACCGGTTCGGTGGTCAGCGCCCAGGAAGCGGTGGCGTTTTCCGTTAGTGAAACCACTAGCCCATTCGTGTCGACGTGGAGAGTTCCCTGCCCTTCCAGAGATTTCCAATCGTCATCCTGGGAGACGGCAATCGTCCAGCCCGGTTCGGATGCGTTCCCCATAGGGAGAAACAGACCTAAGTAACAAAGACCAATACAAAGCCAACGGACTATAAAACAAATAGGTTTCATCATGATAAACTCACAGAATCGCCTTGAGAGAATCTGGTAAATCAGTCGATCCGTAAAATTGTTAAAGGTTCGCCCAATTTGCGAAGCCCCATCCGGGGCGTTGAAATACGAGCGACAATCGGATGGGCATTCCCACCGGTTAGCCAATCGTACAACGGGCCGTTGATCGGGCGCGTCGTGTAAAGAATCCATAAGCGTTGTCCGGAAGTCCTTTCCTGGGCAATCTCCGCTAGTACCTGCCGCGATTCTTCTTTCCAATCCAGATGATCGTCATACCAGGCTTCGTTCATATGGGCGAGATGGAATTCCATATCGCGGGGATAGGAGCGAAACGCCAGTCCCTTCCCGGCCAGCGCGTATTCAAAGGGTGGACGGGTGAGACCCGTACACAAAATGAAATCGCCGGATTGAGTATGTTTCTGCAGGTAAAGAATCGCATCGCGTTCGGATACAGGATCGGAATGGATGAAAAAAGATATATTGGCCACAACAGCCATCAGGATAAACCAGGCAAACACCGCCTGCCGGACAGCCCGCCGGGAGATTCGCATAATACCTGCGCCTGCCAGAAGACACGCATAGGGGAACAGGCCATAATCGGTACGCCCAGCGAGATAAAAGGGTGTCCTGGAAAAAGATAATAAATACGGCACGAGAAGCCCAATCAACAAAAACATGATGGGAATCCATTCACGGCGCTCAAACCGATTCCTTGCCGACGATATGGCGAGGACGACAATGAGGATAAAGAGCAGGGCGTTCAATCCCTGCAACCAAAATGGAAAAGCGGGCAGATGCAAATAAGAAGGCGTATAGCCGCCGGGGATGAAGGCACTCATGGTTCCGATCAACGCCCACGGCGACCAGAAAGCGTGCACCCAGGCAATCGTTCGCTCGGTGTTTTGCATTTGAACGAGCAGGGTAGGAATCCAGGGGACGTATAGTAAAACGACCAGAACGCCACAACCCGCCAGGGCAAACTGGCGTTTTCGATCCTGCCCCCAACCCAGGACATATAGCGCACCTGCCAAACCGACGAACCAACCCATATTGTGGGTATAGACCAAAGCCAGAGCGAAAATGCCACAACCCATCAGCGATTTCTGCTTTCCCTCGAACAGATAGTGAGTCAACAGGTCGCCAAAAGCGATGCTCAACCAGGCGAACAGCGTGTAGTTCCGCGCTTCCTGGATGTAGGCCGTGGTGATGGGTGTCAACGCGAAAATCCATGCAGCGATTCGGCCTGTTTCCCGGTTCCACAACCGGCTGGCGAACCGATAGAGGCAGAGAGTGGCTAAAACAGCCGGAATGAGTGAAAAGAAACGCATCGCGAACGGCGACTCACCCACTAAAAACCGCCATCCGTAAATAAGGATGTAATAAAGCGGCGGCCCGGCGTCGAAACGCAGGGCTTCGAGAATGTCAGAAAGGGATTGCCGCGCCAGTAAGACGGAATAGGCTTCATCCACCCACAACGTTCTTTGTTGAAAAAAAAAGGAATGAATAACCGCCAGACCCGAAACAAGAATCACAATCCAAGGGTCTCGAATAGCCTGTAGTGCCAAAGGATTAAACCACCCATTGCGAATCGGAGCAGGGACGTTCACCGGACGCCCTCCAGTTCATCTTTCAGATGTGGATCAAGGAAATCGCGCAGGCCATCGCCCAGCA
>CAZFOX010000639.1:0-3547 GCA_964520565.1 uncultured bacterium
GATAAAATCGCGGATCCGAATATAATAGCTGCTTTGTCGCAGGCCTTGCAGGAAAGGCTGGAACCGGCGGATAGCGATGGGACCCACTGAATTTTCTTCTTGCATACGATTTTCAGATCTGGCTCGCAATCCGTATATTCTCGAGCTGTATCGAGGCATGAGTTCGCTGTTGACCGATTCGCGGTGGTGGATCGGGGACGAGAACGGCGTGCGGATTCCGTTGGACGATGACAATCGCACCGTATATTGCGAGAACGCCGACCGGGAGAAAAAACAAGAAACGCTCTGCCAGGAGGTTTTCGAATCCCTGGAGCGTAACATCGACACAACGGATGGGTATATCCTTTCCTGTTGCGACGGATTTCTTCAGGGTGTGGCGGGGTGTTGGTACCGCAACCGTTTTCTGGGGGGGATCGGCATCTGTCACGTTCAAAAAGTTCAGCGCTCTCTTTTGGAGCAGGTACTTCGCATTCTTCAGGGATACCTGGCTCTTCTGGCCGGGTCTTTGGAAGATCACGACGATCTGGAACTGGTTCACTCGGTCTGGTCGCAGACAATCACTTTAATCGATTTGACCGAGTTGTTGCCTCGCCTGATGATCGAAATGTGTACCGCCATCGGGTTACCCGGAGGGGTGATTTTTCTGATCAATGAAGACGGCGAATTTTTCCCGGCTTATTCCAGCGGGTACCCCCCGGATTTATTAAAAAGGCGAACGCTGGAAGTCAGCCGTTTCGAGTATGGAGAATCTCTGCTGCCTTCTTCCATCATGGCCTACAAAATGGGGGAAGAAGACCCGCTTCGCCAATGGCTGGAAAGCGAAATGAGACGGCTCCATCATCCCTTAATGGATCGTCCGCCCGATTGCATCGGCGTTCCTTTTTTCCGAAACGAAAATCTGATTGGTTTATTTGTTTCGCTCTCTCCCTCCATCCGTCCCTTCAGCGAAACCAAGCAGTCCCTGATCCGCCTTCTGGCAACCAGCGCGGCGGCGGCGCTCGATAACGCCCTGACCGTGCAACGCATGGAGAAACGGCGCAAGGCGCTCGCCACCATTCACGTCATTCACCGGTTGATCTGCTCGAGCATCACTACGGACGATCTTCTGCCGCGAATCGGCCACTTGATCCGCCAATTGTTGAAAGTGGAAAAGTGCTCGATCATGCTTCTCGATCCGGTCACCCATCGCTTGTTGCCCTCTGTTACGATGGGATTGGATACCGGCGAGGTCGGTCAACGGCCGCTGGAACTGGGGGAGGGATTGCCCGGCTGGGTGGCGGAAAATCTCAATCCGATTTTGTATCATCCCGGCGGTTCCCCCCCGCCCTGGAAATCGGTTGGCGAAACGTATCCGTCGGAATCCTATCTGGGCGTAGCGTTGTTCGACAACGACGTGGAAGGGGTAATTACCGTGTCCGGGAAGGAAGACGATTTCAACCCCGGCGACCGGGAGATTCTACTGACTTTTGCCGAACAGGCGATTATCGCCATTAAAAACGCACGCATGCACGAGGGCGAGCGCACGATCACCGTCAACGCGTTGCGAAGTATCGCAAATCTGATCGAAACCCGCAATCCCGAGACTTCCGGCGTGACCGCGCACACCTGCGAATGGTCGCAGCGTATTACCAAAGTATGCAATCTCAGCACCCGCGAATACCAGAATATCACGTACGCCGCCCTCCTGCACGACATCGGGATGTTGCGTGCGTACGACTCGGATTATTCGCTGGATGAAATGCGCATGAAAGGCCCGGAAACCGGTCTCCATTTCGTGCAATCGCTGGGACTTCCCAAGGAAGTCGGCGAAATCGTTTACCACGTCAATGAAGCCTGGAACGGGCAGGGATATCCCGAAGGTTTAAAAGGCGAGGAAATTCCCCTCGGCTCGCGCATTATTGCCGTAGCGAACGCATACGCCACGCTTCTTCACCGCCGTACCGAAGAATCGCAGCAGGCCTCGGAAAAAGCCCTTCAGATCATCACGAAACTGGCCGGGCGCTCTTACGATCCCGATATCGTCAACGCCCTCGAGAAAGCCATCCAGAATCCCACCGAATATCCGGTGGAATGAGGCATTGGATGAACCGGCGCATTGGATGAGGGCGAGCCATCATGCGAACCGTAATTTCCGCCTCCCGGCGCACCGATATCCCCGGTTTTTACATGCCCTGGCTGGAGCGCCGTATTCATCAGGGCGGTGTAGAGGTACGCAACCCGGTCGTGCGGGATCACACCTATCGCGTCAGTCTGCGTCCGGAGGACGTACATACAATCGTTCTCTGGTCGAAAAATTTCCGGTTCTTTCTAAAGTCCCCTCTTTCGCGAGACGAACGTTTCCGGTGGTACTTCAATTTCAGCCTGGTCAACTGCCCGGAATGGGAACGGGGTGTCCCTCATCTGGAGGAGCGCCTGGCGCAAGCGAAAGAACTCGCAAGCCGCTGGACGCCGCGCCACATCAACTGGCGCTTCGACCCCATCGTGTTTTGGGAGGAAGGCCGCCGGGACAATCTCGCTTCGTTCGTACCTATCGCCGATTGGATGGCGGAACTCGGCGTTACCCGTTGTACTTTTTCGTTCGTCACCTGGTATAAGAAGGTGACGCAGAGAATCTGGGTAAACGAATCGGGATTTTACGATCCACCGCTTTCTCAGAAGATCGATATCCTATCCAGCCTGAACGATAGGGCGCGCGAGAGGGGCATTCGCCTGGAATCGTGTTGCAACGACGCCTTGCTGGCCGCGGAAGGCGTTGTCAAAGGAAGTTGTATTCCCGGTTCTCTGCTGGCCGATCTGGCCGGAGAACGCTGCTCGCTGGCGCGGGATGCCAGCCAGCGGAAGGATTGCGGATGCACCCGCAGCGCCGACATCGGCGGTTACACGATGTCGTGCTTCCATCATTGTTTGTACTGTTACGCGAAACCGGTGGATCCGCAGAAATTATGATGACTGGAGATACTGGACATACATCCCATCGCAATTTGTCCGCAGCAAGAAGCAGGAGGTCGAAATGGATGATAGGTGTTACACTATAGGCTGAGGATTTAGTGGGGGATACGATTCATGCCTTCATCCTCCCCCCCGGGAAACGAGGGAGTGCGATTGTTTTGCTCCGTTCGCAATGACAAGATGTAAGGGAGGCGGCTTCTGGTGGATAGAAAGACGCTGCCTACCCCACGGCGCTAAATAGCGGACAACCTAATTAATAGCTTGGCGTAAAACAGCAACTTACATTTGAGTAAGCCTCGGATCCAAACGCTCGGTATCCATTCCATCTTGCGCCTTGAGCCTTGCATTTGAATGTAACTCCTGCAAATTTCCAATAAAATGTCCACGATGTAAATATTCCTGCATTGCTTGTTACTGCATCAAGCATGGGCCTATCATTTTCTTCATAAGCATTATCATCGACGAAAACGTAATCAAGACTCACGGTGAAAGTCGGAGGCCATCCAGTCGACAAAAAGGCGCTACCTCCTACGAAACTTATAAGATAATCCGGCAAAAAGTGTCTTGAAGACGAAACTTACACTATATCTTGTACCAG
>CAZFOX010000640.1:0-3542 GCA_964520565.1 uncultured bacterium
GAGTATGTCATTTTCAAAGACATTCATAAAAAGAGTTATTTTTCATCCGATTCTGGTTCTTCACCCATCCCGGTTGAATGCCATGCATCCGAATCATCGGCAGATTCGATTGAGACCCTTGACCTAGGGACCATCAGCAGTGAATTCCAGGCTATCGATTATGCTAATATCGTATCGGTTCTGAAAAGTTTCACCGGTGAATCGAAGCTTAACCTTACGATTCGGGGGAAATCACGATCGGGATCATTTCAGGTAACGCTGCCAGATGGCCCTGCCATAACGATTGATGGAGTTCAAATCGAAATTGATTCGGGCTACGAGGGTTCCCGTGGTATCTACCTGATTGAGGCGAAACTTGGGAAACGGGAAGATTTCCATATCCGCCAGTTGTTCTTTCCATGGAAAGACTGGTCCCAGAAGGCCCGGAAGCCGGTAATCCCGATATTCTTCACTTTTTCGAACGGATTGTTTTACCTGTTCCAATTCCGATTCGGAGAACAGTATGGGGACATGGAAATCATCAAAACGAAGTGCTACTCGGTTGATGAAGATCCGGTATTGACCGTCCAGTTTGATGTCCTGATTCAATCAATCTCTGTTGATGCTATTGAACCTGACTTCGTGCCCTTTCCCCAGGCGAATGACCTGGATAAAATCATCGACCTGGTCGTTTCGTTCAACGATGAGTTGAGCACCAAGGAAGGCATCGCGGAGTATTTTGAATTCGACGAGCGGCAGGGAGATTACTACGCAAACGCAACAATCTATCTTGGCTTTCTTGACAGAGGAGAAGGGAACAGCCAGTTTTCTTTAACTAAGCTTGGGGAAGAACTGAAAAGTTGCCGTACACGGCGTTGCAGGAATGCAATATTGTTTAATCAGTTGCTCAAACGACCGACGTTCCGGCGTTCCATTGAAATATTACGGGATTCCCGTTTTGATGTGAACGCCATTCGCATTGAAGAGATAGCAGAAATCATTGCGAGATTTGATCACCGTTATAACGAGGTTACCCGGCGGAGAAGGGCGTCAACGGTGAAGACCTGGCTGAAATGGATTGTGGCAAATATCAGGTTTGGATCGTAGGGATAGGTGCATTTACTATCTGGTTGATTGTAGCCTTTGCAAATCGCTCTTGTGCTGCTTCCCGTTCCCGGATTTGTGTTTCCAGTTTATCGCAGAGAGCCATCAGTGCATCGACTTTTTCGACGATGCGATGCTGCTCGGCAAGAGGGGGGAGGGGGACTGGGATTTGCTCCCATTTCGATTTATTAGTTATTGGCAGGCAACCTCCTGTTGCGAACTTCCAGACAAGGGTTTGGAAATACGTCGAACGAAAAGCGATAAAGAAATATTTTGGATTTAAATTTTCATATGGTGTCAAGGCGTTGATTTGCTGATTGCATGAAATATCCTTTGTTACTAAACCAGATTTTCCAATAGAACCCCCAATACAAACCATGATTATTGAATTTTTTGGAATTAGACGCCCTTCCTTTAAACCTTCTTCGGACAATCCTTCACCGTTATAGTTTAAACCATTGTTTGTAATATCCGCTGGTTTAATGAATGGAATATAATTGCCAAAAAAATCTGGATTACTTTTCGAGGGAGTGGTTCCAGTTTGAGTAAATCCCAAATTACCAACCCGAATCCATCGCCATTTTTCAGGAATTGTAAATGGAATTTCTTCATCATCCATAGGTTTTATTGATTTTAACTTTCTTTTTTTATTCAACTGGATATTCGCAGGCTCATCGCGTGCATCCTGCGTTCCAAGTTTTCCCCTAACCGCCAGCTGAAGGATCGTCTTCCGCAGTACTTCGACATTTTCCAAACAATCGAAAATCTCCTCAAAATTCTCTGCAATATGTCCCCACCACTTCTCCAGATCCTCTGAATCCTTCGCATTCTGGAGCGCCGTCAGGGCGGCTGTCCCATGCCGGACCCGCTGCTCGTGCTCTTTCCGCTGCTGGGCCTCGAGGGTATCACAGAGCGCTATGAGGTGGTCGACTTTTTCGACGATGCGGTACTGCTCGGCGAGAGGGGGGAGCGGGATTAAAAGATCTTTAAGTACTCTTTTACTCAATCCTTCTCGAGATATTCCGACCTGAACATCCATTATTTTTCTTTGAAAATACTCTGAAATGATGCAGTAATGAAGATATTGCCGGGTGTTTTCTTCGATCGTTCTGATAATAGAGACATGTTGACTGACGTTTCCCTCATTAAAATTATCTGGAACAATGCACGAACGACCAATTGAGGCACCGGTAATATTAAGTAGAATATCTCTTGGCCTGACTTGAGTTGCTGACATTTTAGAATGAATAGCACTTGAAATAAATGCGACTCCATTTAAGGACAGGCCATCATTCCACACATTCTGTGATCGAATAAAAGGAATACCAATTTTCTGATAAACCGATTTCCCTCCTTTGGGGGTACTTCCAGAGCCAATTTTTTGGGTTATTTCTTCCAATCGGGACCATTGCCATGATTTAGGAATATCGAAAGGGAGCCTTTCATCATCAATCGGCTTATATTTTCCGTTTTTTTGAATTATTCCTTCCTTTATTAGCCGTTCTTTTTCTTTTCTTATTCTTTCGAGTAAAATCGTCGCTGGTTCATCATCGAGATCTTGAGAGACAAGTTTCCCTCTTATTGCTAAATGAAGGATTAATTCCCGTAACTTGGCCATGGAGGTAGGAGTCGATGCCAGGACTGCAAAATGTTGGGAGAGAAGGTCCTTATTCGTACCAATAATTAGAGAATTCTCTGAATTCATCTTCTAAATTCTCCAATGTTCCCTGAATTCCGTATCCGAAATCTCCACTTATTACCGCCCATTTTCAAATTCCTGCAATTTTATTTTATTTAATCTCTCCAATCATTCTCTAATACCGGGGCAGTAATCACACCAATTAATTCGGGTTTCACTTCCCAAGCGCATTCATGAGTTCCTGTTTCAGCGCTTCTCGTGTCTGTTCGACCTCAACACGGATCTTTTCATATTCCTTGAGGAGCTCTACGGGATCGCCCGAGTCTTCGGACTTCGTATTCGGATTCTTGATGTCGAGGTTGTAGTTATTGGATATAACTTGCTCGACGGGCACGCGCCAGGCATGCTCGCTCTCAACACGGTTACCCCACCATGCCTTTTCCGATTCGAACTCTTCAATCCGGATAGGTTTTGTTTTCGAGTAGGACTTGTATCCTTCCGGATAGGGGTGCTCGTAGAACCAGATCTCCTTCGTCGGCGTACCTTTTGTGAAGAAGAGGAGGTTGGTCTTGATCCCGGTATACGGGCTGAACACACCGTTCGGGAGCCTGACAATCGTGTGGAGATCGCATTCGGTGAGGAGTTTCTCCTTTATCCGACTCTTCACACCTTCCCCGAACAGGGTTCCATCAGGAAGGACAATCGCGCCCCGCCCTCCGTCCTTGAGCAGGTGGATGATGAGGACGAGGAAGAGATCGGCCGTCTCCCGGGTCTTGAAGGCCGAGGGAAAGTTCGATTCGATTCCATCCTCCTCCATTCC
>CAZFOX010000641.1:0-2544 GCA_964520565.1 uncultured bacterium
CAGGCCGACGATTTGCTGGACGACCAGTCGATCTAATTCACAACCCAACAGGGTGTGGTTGTCCTGCTGGGCTGTGCGCATTCCGGCGTTGTCAATACCCTTCGGTATATCCAAAAACTAACGGGCAAAACAGAAATCGGCTTTGTTGCGGGAGGTATGCATCTGTTGCAATCTTCCCCCGACCGCATCCAATGGACGATCCAGGAATTTCAGCGGATGAACGTCAAAGTAATCGCTCCCTGCCACTGCACGGGAACGGCCGCCCGCCACGCACTGCGAAATGCTTATCAAGACCGGTACGTGGATTGTTCTACCGGTACGGAATTTCTTTACGAGTTGGTGTAATTCATGGCGAACTACGTTCAATCGATTAGAAAACTTATTGGCAGGGAACGAGTTAGATAGAAAATGACAAATCCTGTTGCGGACGCGACGAACGATGCGACAAACCGCCCTGTAAATGATGGGAATAAAAATGAAACCATCCGAATATCCAAATATTTTTGGCCCCGTTCCATCCCGAAGATTGGGACGTTCCTTGGGTGTCGATCTCGTTCCCTATAAAACCTGTTCGTACGATTGCATCTACTGTCAATTGGGCTGTACGACAAACAAAACCGCTACTCGAGGCGAATATGTATCCCTCGATTCCATTGTGGAACAATTACAGCGCCGTCTGGAAACCATAGAAACGCCCCCCGATTATGTGACCTTGAGCGGCTCGGGCGAACCAACCCTTTTTTCCCGCATGGGCGAGTTAATCGATCGGATTAAAACATTCAGTTCCATTCCCATCGCGGTTCTCACCAATGGATCCCTCTTGTGGAATCGCGAAGTTCGAAAACAACTCATGAACGCGGATTTACTCGTCCCCTCTCTGGACGCCGGGAACGAATCTCTCTTCCGCTACGTGAATCGCCCACACGAGTCGATCTCTTTCCATCGCATGCTGGAAGGCTTGATTCAGTTGCGGATGGAATATTCCAAACCGTATTGGCTGGAAGTCTTCCTGCTCGCCGGGCATAGCGCCATCCAATCGGAAATCGATCAAATCGTTCGTTGCGTTGAAATGATCCAACCCGACCGCGTTCAACTCAACACAGTGATCCGGCCGCCTGCCGAGGAATTCGCCTACAGCGTTTCCAGAGAACAACTGCAAAAGATCGCAGAAATGTTCGATCCTCCCGCCGAGGTGATCGCCGAGTATCGAGGTACCGATGCACTATTCAATTCCAACGTTCTCGAATCGGACATTTTGTCCCTTTTACAACGGCGGCCATGTACTTTGTCCGATTTAACTCAGAGTTTGGGCTCTCCCCCCCAATTTAGTGCTCAAATATTTGGATATTCTTCTCTTCAATAAAAAAATCAAATCGCAAAAAATCGACGGCAAGCCGTATTATACCCATTGCCTTTAGAAAGGATGTAAGAAATGGTTGTAATGGCAGGGTATTTATTTTTTATATAAAAAGTCCGTTAACGCCAAAGGAGCCGCGATCGGTAAATCGCGGCTCCTTTATGAATAGTCATTGAAAATCTCCCGGTCATCTTGGCGGTGAGGTACGGCCGGATGACGTGCCTCCGCTGCTGCGGCTCGGTTGACTGGCCGCCGCCGAACCACGCGAGGAGGGCGCGCTGTAACTCTGGGGAGCGCTATTGCTCCGAGGCGCACTATAACTCGGCGGGGCGCTGTAATTCTGCGGTGCACTATAGGTACGCGATTCAGATGGTGGCGAGTAAGTGCGCGGCGCGGAATAAGAGCGGCTGGGTGTATACGTTTGCGTATTCGACGGCGGCGTATAGGTTCGCGGCTGCGATATCGCGGAATTGCGAACGTTTCCACTATCCGGAACCGAATTACGTGGTTGACTGTACGAACGAATGGGGCTGGATCCTGTTCCGGATCCTGTATTGAGACTGGAAGGACGCATACTACTGCTGCTTTTTGATTCACGAGCCGGATTCGTCAGTGACCGAGCTGGTTTCGTCGTAGCCGAGCCGGGACGTTCCTGAATGACCGGACCTCGTTCCAGGCTGGGATTCGTCCCACTTGCCGAGGAACGCTGGGGCGATGTGGTACGCGCGGACGAAGCGCTCTCGTCGCGATTCGGATTGACGATGGGAGCGCGTGGAGTACGGACCGATGAATCCGAGCGTGCGGCGCTGGTATTCGCGCGAGCGGCTTCATTGGTGATGGCATCTGGACGATCCTGGATCACACTGCTTCGCGGCGCTGCTTCCGGTGTATTTCGGACAGCCGTCGGGTCGTCGCTACTGCGAATGGGGCTGGTTTCCCGAGAAGGCGAAGTGGAACGCTCCGCCGATGGAGCGGTTCCGCCCGCATTGCGGGTTGTATTCGCACCGGCTTGTGGAGCGGCTTCCGCCCTTCCACCTGCATCGCGCCGGGCTTCACCGGTTTGCGCGCGGGGAGAATCGGGATTCACCGCGGCGGTTCGGGTTTCCCGTCCAGACGCAGTTCCGCGTTCCGCCGAGACAGCGCGATCCGGCTGCTCGACTCGCTGTGGCGAGACGCCGCGGTTGGAA
>CAZFOX010000641.1:2554-3542 GCA_964520565.1 uncultured bacterium
TTGCGCTGCGACCTTGCCTTCGCCGGCAGGCGCGTTGCCACTCGGTGCCGCTTCGCGGCTGGGACGAGTTTCAAGAATGCGTTTTTGTTCCATCTGTTGAATGGCGGGCGAGCCGACCGCGACTTCGCCGGTTCTCGTATGCGTATCATCCAATTCAACCGCCGTCCGGTTTTCATACGTTCCGGTCGTGAATTCCCGTTCCGAAACTACTGTAACCGCTCGGGGAGCGCGCTGGTTTTCATAAATGTGAGTCGAATTATCGATATGTACCGATTTGTCGATATAGACATTATTCTCTACGATCGTTCGGCCCCGGTGATGGGAATAGCGATGGTGCCAGGGATGAAAAGGATCGTGCGGGCCCAGGGCGAACCAGCCAATGCAGGGACCGTCGTAAAATCCACCGCCCAGGCTGAATCCAAAGTATCGGCCATGCCGCGCATAGGTAAACGAAACAAGCGCCGGATACCAGACCGGTCTGGGATAATGATGCACGACGTGAACCACTTCATGATGGGGAACCCAGCACCAATTGTAGTTCCGAACGTAGACCCAGCGGCCATAATGATAGGGAGCCCAACCCCAGGGTTCGTAACTGACCCAAGTCCAGCCGCATGAGTCGTACCAGACCCAGCGGCCATCCCGGTAGGGAGCCCAATCGACCACGGTTACCGTGGGACGCCACACCCGGCCGTAATCGGGGATTTCTACCCAGGAACCGTAACGATCCAGGTCGCTGTAACCCGCGATACGCGAATTGACGTATTGCCGGCTGGCGCTGGCTTCCTGCATGGCGTCGCGCATGTCGCACCATTGATCGAATGCGTCTTCCTGGTTAATTTTTTCGAAATGGGCGGCGGCTGGAGGCCCGCTTATCACCTTGAGTTGATCGCCGCGTTGCAACTGGTAGGGCTGATCGCCAATAATTACCAGCGATTCACCCCGCCGCGCCAATATTTCCGTGACACCATCCGGGCGCGTATTAAAA
>CAZFOX010000642.1:0-3539 GCA_964520565.1 uncultured bacterium
AATATGGAATTCGTCCGTCACCACGACAAATCGTTTGCGGAGGGCGTCAAAATCGCCAAAGAGGTGGGCTACGAATACATCGAACCGATGGTGCACAACGGGCGCGAATTGCTCAGCGAGGCGGGATACTTTCATTCCTTCAGCATGGATGAGGATCCGTTGTGGATGAAGGAAATCTGCGACCGGCACGGCGTCAAGATATCCGGACTTTCCGGCCATTGCCCGTTGATGCGTCCCGAAATCAGCGTGCCCTACCTGCAGAAAGCCATCCGATTCGCCGCCGACATCGGCGCGCCCATCGTCAATACCGACGAAGGCGTCAAACCGGATTGGATGGAGGACGAATTCGCCTTCCAGGTGATGAAGTATACCCTCACCCAGGTTATGAAGACGGCCGAGCGGTACGGGATATACGTGGGAATTGAAGATCACCAGATTTATTCGAAACGGACGGAGGGCCTTCTGCGTATCGCCAATCTGGTCGATTCGCCGTTCCTGCAGATCAATTTCGACACGGGGAATGCGTACGTGGCGGGCAGCGATCCTTACGAGATGCTGGAGGCGGTGAAGGACCGGCTCTATCACCTGCACGCCAAGGATATCGGCGGCGTGCAACTCGAATCGCGCGGCAAGGTGACCGGCGTTCCCGTGGGCGTGGCCTGCGGCGAGGGGGTAATCGATTGGAAAAAGGTGATCGATATCGTCAGACCGCTCCCCCGCGATATCGTCTTCTCGGTGGAATGCGGAACCATTCCCCAGGCGGAATTCAGTTTGAAACATCTGAAAGCATTGGTGTAGGAGGAAAAAATGAACCCAAAGAACAATCGCCGCGATTTTCTGAAGAGCAGCCTGGCTGCGGGAACCGTAGTGAGTTCGTTGAATGCGGTTGCACCATCGCGGATTCTTGGCGCGAACGACCGGATTCGCATCGGCGTCATTGGAACCGGGGGGCGCGGGCGCTGGCATATCGGTTGGCTGCACCGCACGTCCGAGGTTGAGAAACTGGAAATCACCGCCGTTTGCGATGTGTGGGATGTCAACCGGGCGAACGGGGAAGCGGAAGTGAAGAAGCGTTTCGATAACGAGCCCAAACTCTTCAAGGATTATCGGAAACTGCTGGACGATAAAGAAATCGACGCCGTCGTCATCGCCACTCCCGATCACCAGCATTGCCCCATGATGGCCGACGCGGTGAAGGCGGGCAAGGACGTCTATGTGGAAAAACCCATCGCCGTCACGCTGGAGGAACTGATCGAAGCCAACGACATCGTGAAAGCCTCCGACCGTATCGTCCAGCATGGAACCCAGGGACGCAGCAGCGCGGGCGCGGCGGCGGCGCGCGAGTTTATTCAGTCGGGAAAGATCGGCAAGCTGTTGCGCGTCGAGGAAAGCCGCAGCCATTACATTCCCTATTGGAATAACTACGCCTGCCCCGCAAGCGAGGCGGAGACCGACTGGCAGGCGTTCCTGTTTAACCGTCCCTCCCGTCCCTTCAATCCCGACCAGCACGGATGCTGGATGGGTTACCGCGATTTCTCGTCGGGAACGGTGGGCGGCTGGATGAGCCACATGAGCGATTTCATTCATTACCTGACCGATTGCGGATTCCCGGTGACGGCCACTTCCCAGGGCGGTATCTACTCGCCTACCTCCGACCCACGGCGTACCTGTCCAGACACGGTGACTGCCATTCTGCACTATGCGGAAGGGTTCGTGACCACATTCACCACCCATTTTGGCAATGCGTACAATGATTACATGGTGCTCTTTGGCGACAAGGGAACGATGATCGTCAACGATCCGGATGGCAACACCGGTGGAATCGCCCCGCGCGTGATCGGCAAGGGCAGCGAACACCCCGACAGCCCCAAGGAAGAGATCGTAGGCGAGAATACGACGGAAGCGGATCATATGCTCAACTGGGTACAATGCATGCGCAGCCGTAAACAACCCAACGCCTGCATGGATAACGGCTACAAGCACGGCGTGGCCTGTATATTGGCCGACGCCGCGTACGTCGAAGGCCGGCAGATGACCTACGATCCGGTAGCGCGGGCGATTCGAGCGGTGTGAGGGTTTATCAAAGTGTGGATGTACAAGGGGCAATATCGTTTAGATAAGGCAATTTCACGAGCATCAAGGGCGGAAAAACGCCGCCCTTAGCACCCGAAATCTATTTATTAAATGATATTGGTACAGGGGTGATCACTTTTAAAATAAACGGGCTGGGTGGATATATATAAATTATCAAATCCACCCTGCCCGGAAGAGAGGATTTTATTGGATCATCGCGGGATGCCGTTAATTTTGTTTCCTTGATTCTGTTGTATTATTTTCCTTTTTTTCTCCTGATTCTGTCTTTCATTATTAATTTCTGTTTGTTGGGCGCGCCCAACGGGGTTGGACGCAAACGCATGGACTGTACAGCCGGTACCCTTTCTCTTCCTCGCCTAGTAAAGAGAGAGGATGCTGACTCCGCGTCCCGGGAATCTTTGGCCAAAGAATTACTTCCCTATCTATAGGGAAGGGGACGGCAAAAAAAAGGCGTTAATTTGCATAGTCGGGGGAAAATGCGGTTTTAATATGATTTGTTGGAGAGTGGAAGGCAGGGGCAACCGCAAGGGATTGCCCTTACTTTCGGGGGAGTAGCGAGGAGATTGCTTCACTACGTTCGCAAAGACAGGGAGCGGGAGGGAGTTGAAAAGCAGCCCTCACCCTTTTCCTCTCCCGGGGGGCGAGGGGATTGGGGGAGAAATATCCAGTAAATCGCTGATTTTCTGGAAAAACCATCGTTTCTTTCATTGGCAAAGTAATTACCCAAAAATACAAATTTGGTAAGCTTGTCGTATTGAAGACTGAAACGGCATGAATTATTATTACATCCAATATTTCTAACATGCGGATTGTCATCTGAAGTACGGCGTCTCTATCCATTTCAATTCGGGGTTACCGCTATGAAAAAAACGTATTTTTTCCTTTTTACCATTATGACGTTCAGTTTTATCATCCGAGGGGATTTATTCGTGTACAGCGCCAACCCAACCGATCATGCTCTCAAAACGCTTTTTCAAAATCCCGGTAAAGAGTACCGGCCCTTGCAAATCATCCACGGCTTCGACGGCCTGATCGCTCCCAAATACAAAAAGGCATTGGATAAGAATCTGATGGATGAGCTCTTTCAGATTGCCACCGGGATTCCGACAGACTCCCTCGATCTGAAGAGCGCGTTGAAACAGTCGTTAGGGGAGTTGAAAGATTCCGGCCTGGGGGGTGTGGTGTGCAACGTTTCGTTCCGCGAGTACATGCGCGACGAAAATATTCAGATTGGGATTGGAGACCTGCAAGGAACTGGATTTACGAGTGTGGATTTACGATGAAGACGGATACCCCAGCGGGGCCGCCGGGGGGCTGGTGCTGGAGAAGAATCCCGCTTATGAGGCGCAGGAATTGATCCTCGATCCCAGTGCGGAGAAACAATACCGCATCCGCCCTTCTTATGAAGGTACGCACGCCAGCAATAACTTCTACGCCGCCCGGCG
>CAZFOX010000643.1:0-2226 GCA_964520565.1 uncultured bacterium
GAAATGGCAACCCCATTCTCTTAACTCCGTGTCCACTGAATCGGGGGAAGGTCAAGGGGTTGGATAGAGAAGAGTTTTCAGCGATTCCCCGCTATCCTGGATCATATCGATTAATATCTCTTGTTCTTTTGTGACCTCGGTTTTGGATAACTGGTTGCACATTTCCAATAGGCATTGTAGAGGAACGGATATATTCTTCTGTATTTCATCGAGGTGGTTTTTCTTTTGAAGGGCATCTTCTAGCATTCGGTCTTGTCCGGCTAGAATCGAAGTTAGATCGCGGATATTCAGTATAAGTCCCTCATATAAATCATCCTGAAAAAGAGGATGAAGTAAATATTGCACTTTCTTACCCGATAGTTCTCCTTGGAAGGATTCTTCTTTTGTCTCAATGCCTTGCCGGTAGGTTTCCAGGTTGGGCTTGATATCAATGCCGGATATTAAATGAATGATTTTATCGATTTGTTGACCCATCAGAAACTCTTTGGGAGTTTGAGCCAAACTGATAAACCAATCATTAGCTTCGGAAATCCGATTCTCATTGTCTACCATAACAATGCCTTCTTCCAAAGAATTTATGAGGTAGGAAAGTTGAGCAAGATGTATCTCGGCTACCTTTCGAGCTTGTTGAATTTCTTCTTCCACCCGTTTTCGGTCGCTAATATCACGGACAATTCCAATCGCATGCCATTTGCCTTCAATTGGAACAGAGGAGAGAGACAATTCGATCGGGAATATCTCTCCATCGTTTCGGAGTGCTTCCAATTCCAATACTTTTCCCACTGCATTTCCTTTTCCACTTTTGACATATTCCTTAAACCGTTCTCGGTGGATATCTCTATATTTAGGGGGAGCCAAAATTTCATGCAGATTCTTCCCGAATACGTCCTTTTCGGAATATCCAAAGATGCGCTGTGCGGCTGGATTCCAAAAAGAAATCAGTCCATTCTCGTCGATTTTGATAATAGCGTCCTGGGCGGCGGTAGTTATTTGTTCGAGAAGCGTTGTTTTCTCTTCTAACAACTCTTGAGTACGCTTGATTACGGTCACATCTTTGGAAATTCCAACCAATCCTGCTATGTTTCCCAGATTATCCTTGATTGGGCATTTGGTAATTAAAAGCCAAATTGTTTCACCATTCGGAAAAGTCGTGAGCCGTACACGATTGACAATAGGTATTCCGGTTTCTATGAGTTGGATTTCTTCTTCTCGAATCCGTTCCGCAAACTCGCGGGGGAAAAAATCGTGATCTGTTTTACCTTCTATCTCAGCGGTATCTTTGCAACCCATTCGGGAAACGAAGGCCTGGTTGGCCCGAAGAAATCGGCTTTCTCTGTTCTTAATGAAAATATTGTCAGGAAGAGAGTTCATGAGAACGTGAAGAAGATATTGCTCGTAGTGTAAGCGTTCTTCCAATAATTTTCGTTCGCTGATATCCTGCGCGATCCCAACGATCCATTCGCCGGTATTAGAGCAAACATAGGTTAAGGTGATTTCGACAGGAAATTTTTCTCCTTTTCGGGAACGAAACGTTCTTGCAAATTGAGTGGTATTTCCTTCCCGGATGATTTCCTTCCACTCCTCCCATCCTGTCTTATCTAAATTTGTATCAATATCAAAATAATAGAGATTCGGCCATTCTTTACGGGTATAATCCAACTTAACGAGAGTGGTGGAGTTACAATCCTTCATCTGTCCGGTTCGGGCATTGCAGATCAAGATCAAGACATTACTGAGTTCGAGGATGGTTTGAAATTCCAGATTGGCTTGTTGAATATCTTCAATCGCTGTTTCCCGATCTTTCATGGCCAGGTAAAAACTTGTCCGGCTTTCATGAAATTTCGATGCTTTGATCAGGAGTTCTTTTAAGCGATCGATATTCAAATTTTCTTTTTGAATATAATCATAAATACCCGATCGAATGGCTTGAACGGCTTGTTCGATATCTGAGTAACCGGTGAGAATGAGTATGGCGGCACAGGGAAGTTTGGCCAGTATTTTTTGTGCCAGATCGATTCCGGACGGACCTGGCATTCTGACATCAATGACGCAGATGTGTGGGGACAGGTTCTCGATCAGGTTTAAGGCTTGTATCCCATCCCGCGCTTCATGGAGGTTCCAACCCATCTCTTCACAAATGCGTCTTACAACAGAGCAAATTTGTGGATCGTCGTCAGCAATCAGTACAGAGTACGTTTTCATGAGTTCAATTCTTCCTTTTGCAAG
>CAZFOX010000643.1:2245-3534 GCA_964520565.1 uncultured bacterium
CGGTATAAAGAAGAATTAATTCTTGTTTGATTTCCTGGTCTTTTGGAAATCGTTCCCATGCCTTCCGTAATATCTCCTCCGCTCGAATATCGAGACCACGCCGCCGCAGGAATTGACCGAATGCCAGGTAGGTTTCCTTGTGATTGTCATTAAGTTCAAGGGCTTTTTCATAATTTTCTGTAGCGGCTTCCCATTTCTCCTGACGGGTTTGCACGTAGGCAAGAGCCGTTCGGATCAAAAAAGAATCCTGCTGAAAAAGGAATTGTAGGTAACAGCGCTCGGCATCCTGCCATTTTTCATACTCTTGATAGGAAATAGCTAACTGGATCAACAATCCTTCTGAAGTTGGGAATTGTTGTTGCTTTTCTTCAAGAAGCCGGATGGCATCTTCGAACATTCCAAGGCGGCGATAGCAGAGTGACAGCATGTGGATAATTTTAGTGTTTCCAGATGCGAGTTCCAACGCTTTTTCTCCATGGGGAATGGCGTGTTGAATATCGCCGGTTTGCATAAACGAATCGGCCAGCCAATAATGACACTCCCAATCGGATGGGGCATGCTTGATATATTCAATCAGAATAGAGATTGTTTTCTCGTATAGTTTATTTTTATAGTATATTTTTCCGAGTTCACGACGTGCCCTGAAATCCTGAGGATTTCTTTTTAGTATCTCATGATACTCTCGAATGGCTTTCTCCGGTTTTCCCTGCCGGACCCAATAAGAAGCCATCCTCTTTCGCAGTGGAATATCATCGGGGCATAGGCGTAATGCTTCTCCTAAGGCCGTGTAGGCTTTGGGCTCATCTTTCTGTCGAAAAAATAGGCTGGCTAGCATCCGATAAGTTTCGGCATCGTCGCGCCAGATCAAAAGCGATTGGCATAGAATTGTAATCGCTTGCTGATATTGCCCCTCACGAACCAAACCGCGAGCTTGTTTTCGGGAACAAAAATGAAGAAGATCGGCAGTTTCTCGTTTGATAGCACACAGATTTTTAAGTGTATCTCGGAAAAACTGTATCTGTGATTCGTGTGAATAGGTGGGAGCGATCGCTTGATATTGGTTCAATATTTTCTTTTTGTACACTTCGTCGAATACCGAAAGACAAGTAAAAAATGTGGAAAAATAGAAGGCTTGTTCGTATTGATCGGCACTGACCTGTTTATCCAGGGCGTCGAGAACAGGAACGAGTGTTTTTGTAATTTGGTCGATATTATCTTGTAACGTGGTGGAGATGATGGACAGTTTGGCAAGAGTTAATTCCTGAATCGCTAAAGGGGATGGTTTTTCC
>CAZFOX010000644.1:0-3523 GCA_964520565.1 uncultured bacterium
CCATGGGGCGTGAAGTATTGGGGCCTGGGCAATGAGATCGACGGCCCCTGGCAGATGGGATACAAGAACGCGGAGGATTATTCCAAATTTGCCCTGGAAGCGGCTAAATTGATGAAATGGATCGATAGAAACATTCAGTTGATCGCCTCCGGTTCCAGTAACTTCGGTACGGATTGGATGGAATGGAACCGCACCGTTCTGAAGTATCTTGCTTCGCATATCGAATATATTTCGCTGCACACCTATGTGGGCAGCGGTGGCGATTACTATGAATTCATGGCTCAGCCGGTGAATGTGGACTTGCGTATTGAACGCACGGAGGACCTGATCGAAGAAACGCGTCTGCGTCAGAAAATTCAAAAACCCATCTATATTTCCTTCGATGAATACAATGTCTGGCACCGGGCCAACGAACATTACGAAGTTCCTTACGTATTCGAAGACGTGCTGGTGGTGGCCGGTTTTCTCAATTCGTTCGTTCGCCACGCGGATTCTGTCAAGATGGCGAATATCGCCCAGGTGGTGAACGTCCTCGCCCCGATCCATGCCGAAGAAAAGGGACTCTATCTCCATACGATCTATTACGCGTTGCAGCTGTTCGCGCAGCACATGCACGGTACAGCGTTGGATACGCTGGTGAAATGCGGGACGTTTAAGGCAGCCGGATTCGACACGGTTCCCTATCTCGATGTCAGCGCCGCCTATCGCGCGGATAAGAAGCAGGTGGTTCTGGCGGTGGTCAATCGCCATAAGGAAAAATCTATCGAGACACGGCTGATTCATCAAAGCGGCCAACTGGGAAACAAGGCAGCGGTGTACGAAGTGTATCATGAGAATCTTCAGGCAGCCAATTCGTTCGAAGGCCATCCCGTCAAACCGGTGGAGAAAACCGCGCCGTGCAAGAATGAGGAGATGCTCTATTCATTTCCGCCTCATTCATTGACAATACTCTGCATGGACGTGAAAGAATAAACCATAGAATGAATGGGAGAGGAGGAGGTATAAAACTATGCGGTTCAGCCCGATAGTCCTTCTTCTCTTCCTTTCTTCCTTTACGGAAGCCCACGAACCTTACCGCACCCATCCCCCCCGCACTTACGTCATCGGTTACAGCAACCATTTCATCGAGGGAGCAACCTCCCTGGAACAGGCGTTGGCCGATTCTCCCGATATCCTGCACACCGGCGTCTGGGAAGTGCCTTTCAATTCGCAGACGGGACCGATGAAAGGAATTTCCGGCGAGGAAAAATACACCCTGTTGACTCCCGCCGAGGTGAAACAGAAGATCGAACACATCCAAGCCTTCACGCAACGTATCAAAGCGGCGGGCGTTTCGTGGGCGATTCCCTATATTTGCAATCAGACGATGTTCGGCGACGCCGAAAAACGCCTGGGATTCTGGGATTTTTACGACCACTGGGAGGATTACCGCGAGTTCGGTCTGCCCCCCAAACCGGCGCGGGATCCCCTTCAATGGAACCAGCGGAATTCGGATGGTACGCTGCATACCACTTATCCATTCGAGGCCGAGTACGCCAAGCCCGGCTTCCGCTATCAACCGTCGCCGCCCGTTCCGGAATGGAACGAGTACCTGAAATTTTGCGTGCGGATGAACGCCCGTTGCGGATACAACGGAATCTTTGTCGATAATTGCATCCTGCACAGCTACGACCGGGATTGCGAAGAGCAATTCGATACGTATCTCAAAAACCGCTACGGCGAACGGCTGCGGCGGGTCTTTGGCAGCGACGATTTGGCGGAATTGAATCTGATCGATCCCCAACAGGGTGAGTCTGGCGAAGGATATGGAAAGAAGGGTTTAATCGGTTCGGAGAACTGGACGCCGGAAAAGGCTCTTTTATGGGCGGAAACGCAACGCTTTTGGGCGACGGCCGTCGCCGAACAAATCCGGGGTCTGAAACAGGCCGGGCAGGAAGAAACCGGCGGGGAATTTATTATCATTCCAAATTACGGAACGCTTTCGCGCATTGCCGGTGTGGACGGACGGCGGCGCGACGCCAAGGATATCCTGCGTTATGCGGCGGTTTCCGACTGGGTGATGCTCGAAGAAGAACTGGATTGCGGTTTATTAGCGAAAAACCTGACGCTGGATTACCATCTGGCTTATAAAATGGGTATGGCTTATGGCGCGAGATGGGCGATGCTTCCGTACACGACGCACAACCGCGCCACGTACGAACTGATTTTCGCCGAGATGCTGGCCGGAGGAGGCGGCGCCTTTGTGGAGACCGAACCGGGGATCGGAGAAGTGCGCAACCGATACGCGCATTTTATCCGCGAACATCCGGAAGCCTGGGAAGATTGCCTGTCGTATGCGGAAATCGCGGTTGTTTTCGATTACGAGCAGCTCTTTTTCGAGAATCTCGAACATCTCCGGCAGGTATTCGAGCTGGCGAGATTTCTGGGCGACCGGGGATACCTTTTCGATCTGGTTGCACCGGAAAACGCCTCCCGCCTTTCTCAATACAAATTTGTTTTCATCCCCAATCTGTTATACGTTTCCGAGTCTCTGCACAATATTCTTTCCACCATTCCCCCGGAGCAACGATTGGTTATTGGAGAGTATGCGATCTATGATGAAACCGCGCAGCCAGCCCAACGGGAACTCAAATCGATTGTAACCGTTTCCGGCATTCGTGAATTATTGAAGCCGCGCATCGGCGAACGCGGCGTGCCCCGCGATGCGATGTTGCAGATGGCTTTTTCCGCATCCAAGTGGCTGGCCGATCCAGGCATGGTCTCGCGGCTGGAGTTGATGTTTCAGTACGACCGTATTACCGGCGTATCGCGTAACGAGGGGTATTTTCTCTATGATTGGTTATTCGAGCGGGCGGTGGGAGAGGGGCGGAATCGCAAGACGACCGGCGTATTCGGATACGGCCGGGCCACGGGAATGAAAGCCAACGCGTACCTTCGCGAAGACGGACGGGAATTCTATCTTCATCTGGTGAATTACAACCTACCGCTTGTGGATGATAATGGTAAAGCCATTCAAAACCGATCTATATCGAATCAAAAAAACTTGCCTGTCTATCTGCCCATGATGGAAGGAAAAAACGGAGGACGGGTAGTGCAGTATTCTCCTTTCCGCGAACGCCCCGTCGAACTTACCATCCAGAATCGGGATCGTATCCCCTGCCTGATCCTGCCGGATGTGGGAACCTACGAATTGATACGTATAACACTGCCCTAGCAGAGCGACCAGTAAAAAGTGTCGAGTGAAAAACGATACGACTTTTAGATTGCTTTACTTCGTTCGCAATGACACGAATGTATCGCAATGTCATTGCGAGCAAAGCGAAGCAATCTAACCATGATCCGATTTGTTGTTTATTCTCTTTTTCCTTTTGCCTCTTTTTCCCTTTGCCTCTTTTTTCGATTCTATTTTTGTTGGGCGCGCCCAACGGAGGTTGGACGCAGACGCATCGACTGCCGTACAGTCTGTGGCCTTTCTCTTCCTCGCCTAGTAAAGAGAAAGGCTGCTTACTGCGCGTCCCGGGAA
>CAZFOX010000645.1:0-3520 GCA_964520565.1 uncultured bacterium
TTGCGAGCAAAGCGAAGCAATCTAATGATGATCCGAATCGCCAATTGATCCAGAGTATGCTTTTTAATCCGACAATATTAAACGGTCAAACTACTAGAGTGGTTCTCATCATTACGTTCGGATTCGCGTTTTGAAAAAGCCTGATATGATTGGCTTTTTCGAAGATGAAGCGTGAAATTTACGCACAAACTTTTGAGAACCGCTTTAGCCATAAAATGATACGGCGTGCTCTCTCGAGCAACCGATTACGATGGGGTTTTATAAGACACAACATCCGAAAAAGCGGTTCCTCCTTGAATGTGGACCACTCGAATACGATAGTAGTAGGTCGTATTGGGCGTAAGATTCCAATCTGCACATTCTGTAGGATACATAAAGCACGGCGACCAATAAACGGTAACGTAGTTTATGAATTTATCAGTTGTGGAACGCTCGACATAGAGGATATCCCACAATCCATAACTGATCCCTTCCCAACTCCAGGAAGCTTTAATTTCGGTATTGCATGCACCGATCTCTATTTTAAAATCCTTCGGCAAGAGGGGTTTAAGGTTCCATTCCATTCCCAATGCCTCGGACATGATGGGAACGCTGATTTGACTTGTAGGAGGATCGGACTCGTCGCCGTTAAGAAAATTCCCACTATAGTACTTGTTGGGATCGATGAAATAGACATCGAAATTATCCAGGTAGACGGTCAGCCTTTCGGTTGCGCTGGTGTTCACCACCTGAATCACCGGCTGAAAACCGGTGGAGGGCGGGACGCAGAACGTCTGTAACCGCATATACTGATTGTTGAAATAAGCTTCGTTGTCGGGATAATTAACGGCAATAAACCGGTCGGGCGCGTTTCCGATCGACGCGATGGTTACCAACGCGTGCGGTCGATCGGCGCGTACCGAACAACGGATCAAGGCCGCTTGTTGGCTTTCGATTTTTTCCCCGAAGATCATGGCTCCTTCGCCGGGATCGGCCTGGATGATAACGCCCTGTCCATCGGTCGCACCGTCGAAGGCGTTATCGGTAGGAAGAAAGCCGAAAGATACATCCGCCTGTGGATATTCGCCGAAACCGGCTCCTTGGATTGTGACGTTGTTCTCCTCTGCGCTTGCGCCCGAAAACGAATGGAGAATCGAGAGATTCACCGTTTCCGATGAGCCGGTGGCATTCGGAATGTGTACAGGAAACGGAAAGAATGTCGGTTCCGGAATCGGTATCGGCGTCGGCGTTGACGTTGGCGTTGGCATTGGGACGATCCCGCCTCCCCCCCACGAGGGCGATCCATCGGCGGCGGCCGTGAAGGCCATGGCGATTAACAAGGTTATTAGAATCGATAGTTGCTTCACTCTTTTTCTCCTGAGTTAGATTGAAAACAGGCGAATGTCTCCTGTTTGTTTTTTCCGGTTAGGGATTGGTTCTCACCATGACGACCGAGGAATCCCTTCTACTCCACAGGTTTACAATCACCAAACGGACGTAATACACCGTGTCAGGCTTAAGGCCATCAATTGTATAATTGTAAGCCGCAATCGAACCGAACATCCGATACATGTCATTCCACGTTTGCAAAGTCGAATCGGTCGTGATTTGAAGCGCGATAAAATCGTACCACCCATAAGCGGAGGGATTCCACGAAACGTCGATTTTCGTGTTGGAACCGGGATGGGGGGATGCCGTGATAGAGATACTCGTATCCAATCCCATCGCTTCGGTCTGGACGGGGAGGGCGATCATTTCCGCCGGGGGATCGATTTCATCGCCGTCGAGAAACGCACCGCTGTAGTATTTATAGGGATCGATGAAATGAACTTCCAGATTGTCGATATACGCGGTCAGCGTTTCCGTCTGGCTGGTGTTGACGATCTGAATCAAAGGTTGAATGCCGATCGATGGTGGAACGCAGAAGGTTTGCAGGCGCATATAGCGGCCGTTGAAATACGATTCGTCTTCTGGATAGTTCACGGCGATGAAGCGTCCGGGAGCGTTTCCGATCGAGGCAATCGTGACATCGGCATGGGCTTGATCCGTACGAACCGAGCAGCGGATCAGCGCAGACCGGGTGTCTTCGATTGGCGAACCAAAGATCATCACACCTTCGCCGGAATCGGCTGTCACGATAAGGCCCTGCCCGTCGGTCGCACCTTCGAAGGCGTTGTCGGTCGGGAGATACCCGAAAGAGACGTCCGCTTGCGGGTACGCTCCAAACCCCGCGCCTTGCAAGGTTACGCCGTTCTCGTCCACACTCGTGCCGGAGAACTCGTATCGAATGGATTCCGGCTGTGGAGTGGGCGTCGGCTGGATTTCGGGCGTGGGGGTTGCATAGGGAGTCGGCGTTGCATCGACGGATGGAAACGCACTGACGTCGCCATCGGTTAAATCGTAGATCACACCATAAACGTCGTGCGTATCGGATTGCATGTAATAGGTGAATCCAGCGCGATCGATGGCATTCAGCGCTATGTTTTCGCCGAACGTACAATCCCTGACTTTGGCGGTCGCTTTATCCATAACGAATATCGCACCACCCTTGGATAATCCCTCTTGATAACCTTCGGTTGCCGCTATGTTTTGGATAAAACTGCATCTATCTAAATAAAGAAATCCCTCTTCCCGAACAAAAATCGCGCCGCCTAAACCGGCTCCCCCACCGGCTTGAGACGCGTGGGAATTACCACCGAAAGCGCCGCCCGGATTGTCTTTGTCTAGCCAAAAGGAAGTGCTTCCATAACTCCATGTGACCAAACAAACGCCGCTTCCTCCCCCAAAACCGCCCGTTCCGGAATTTTCTTTATACGTGCCAGCCCCGCCGCCGCCAAAACCACCGTTTCCTCCAACTTTTGTAGATGAGTAATACTTGATACCTTGACCTCCATTCCCATCCACCAGAGGCCAACCCGTTCCTCCATTGGGGCCGGACGCATCGCCTCCAAAACCACCGCCTCCGCCGGTGGGATTGAGTAATAATAGTTTGTCTTCCCTGTCAATTTCGGGAAAATCGTCAAGACAAAACGTACTCACCCCCCCCCGTCCTCCTTTCGCGGCGCAATTTTGAAACGATACGCGTACCCCACAGAACGACGCATGGGAATTGATAAAAATTCCACCGCCGAGACCCGCGCCGCCTCCTCCGGCGGTCGGTCCCGATGCTCCATCGCCGCCTTTCGCCAATCCATTCATCAAAGCGATATTCTCCAGGCGAAGATTCCCCTCTTTCACCATGAAAATACGTTTGTCATTGCCGTTAATCGTCAGAAGGTATTTTTCAGATCCTATGATTTTTATCGTTTTTGTGATAACAAACTGGCCCAGGTTCGGATCGATCGTCATGGTTCCCGGGAGGATACTCTCGGCGAAAGCAATTTCGCCGCCGCTAAAGACCCAATCAATCGCCTCCCGGAGAGAAACGCCCCTGCCTTGAAAGGGCCCGTCGTTTTCATCGTCTAGCGTGGTTACAACCACAACCGGATTCGGGGTGGGCGTTGCAGTTGGTGTGACGGTTGGCGTCGGCGTTATGGTTGGC
>CAZFOX010000646.1:0-3517 GCA_964520565.1 uncultured bacterium
GGAAATTCCTCCTGGGCCGCTGCGGGAATTCCTATGCCCGATCCCCCCAGTACCCCACACACGAAAATAAGAGAAAATATTCCGCATGTCCGTTTCATCATAACTACCTCCTTCCAAATGGATTTTATGGATTACGATTATTCGCTCGGATTTTATTCACAAAAACATATTTATCAAATTGATGTTTTGGGTTTCATTCATTATATCATATCCAATAAAATAAATGGATTACAAAATCGTTTTTTCAGAAAGTCAGGTTGATGGCCAAAACGGAGCTGGTAAAAGATATTGGAGAGTTTGGATTGCACCGGCGGATTCGGGAAATTCTCGGCGATCCCTCGCCGGAAGTCATTGTCGGCATCGGCGACGATGCCGCGATTGTCACTCCCCTAGCGCGCCCTCTGGTCATAACCCAAGACGCGATGGTGGAAGAGATTCATTTTCAAACCGAGTGGACATCCGCCGCCGATCTGGCCTACAAGGCGTTAATCTCCAATTTGAGCGATCTAGCCGCGAAAGCCGCTGATCCGGCATTTGCACTGATTGCACTTGGATTACGTAAAGACACGCCGGTCTTATGGGTGGATGAGTTTTATCAAACCCTCGCTCATCTTAGAGAGAAATGGGGAATTGAAATCATCGGAGGAGACACCGTTCGCTCGCCGATTTTGTTTGTTTCGATCACTGCATTGGGGTATCAAATCCCCCCCCAACCAGTCCGGCTCGATGGAGCCCAAGCCGGAGACCGAATCCTGGTCACGGGTACGTTAGGTGACGCCGCCGCCGGGCTCGAGATTGTTCTTCGAAAAGATCATCCCCTCGCCGATTCCGATTCAACGTTACTCGTTCAACGTTTATTACACCCGACGCCCCGGTTCCGAGAAATGCGTGCCATTCTCAACCATACGCTCCCTTCCAGCATGACCGATATCAGCGATGGGTTGGCGCGCGATCTTCCAAAACTCTGCGCGGCCAGCGGGGTAGGAGCTCGAATCGATTCCAAACGGCTTCCTCGAAGTAACGCCCTGTCTCGGTTCTCCCCCCATGCCGCCGCTATTGCCTGGCGTGGAGGAGAAGACTACGAATTATTGTTCACATTACACCCAGACTGCATGAAGAGACTTTGGGACAATTGGAATCCCGAGGACGGCTCCATTACCGAAATCGGAGAAATCGTCCCGGCCAGCGATGGCATTCAGGTTCAAGGCTTAACGGGAGAGGAAACCGGAGGATTCGATCACTTTCGGGAATCGGACAAACCGCAAGAAAAAATCCACGATCGAAATAAGTAAGTCTGCATTTACTGGGAAGGAACACGAACTGGAACGATCACCAAATCACTGCGTCTTCGACGGAATTAACAATGGCGCAAAGATTGGCAAGCGAAGAGCGCACGACCACACGCGAAGGGAGCGTGACAGACAAGGGCCGATCTCCTTGCAGAATGGCTTGCAGAAGTTCGACGGCCTTCGCGCCTTCCTCTCCAAGAGGCCGGTGAACGGTTGTCAGCCCCATGACATCGGCGAAAAACAAATCGTCAAAACCCGTGATCGACAAATTCTTTCCAAGAAAAGAGGGCAGGTATTTCAGCATACGGATGACATCCAACGCAATTTGATCGTTCAACGCCATTAAAACGGTTGGGCGCAACCGCTCGATTGAGTCACGAAGTCGATTGAGGTTCTCCTGGAAGGATTCGTTGGCATTGAGCGAGACGATTTCGGCCATTTCTACATTATTCTTGACTTTATTCACGACGTTTCGAAATCCCCTGATTCTGGCGGATACGGTAGATCGCTGGATATCGCTGCGGTCGATTAATAAGATTCGGCGGTGACCGTATTGAATTACTATATTGGTTAGTTCGGTCATCGCTGAATCATCGCGTGTATGGACGGTTGAAAGATTGTCTATCCCATCAACACCGCGATCCAGGAAAACGACGGGAATCTCGTTCTTGACAAAAGGCGCGTACCAGACCGTGTCCTCATCCCTATCCGGTTCGTTTGCAAGCGAGGAAGCGATTACACCGACTACCTTGAGCTGCGCCAATCGCATGGCGAATGTAGCCGCTTTCGCGGAATCGTCGTCCGTGCTGCAAAAAATGATTTCAAATCCGAGCGAGTGGGCGCGTTCCTCCACCCCGTTTAATATGACCGGAAAAACGCCCTTATCCAGGGAGGGAATCATGACACCGATTAATGGAATCCGCCGCTCGGGCCGCGTCACATACGTTCCCCTGCCCTGAAGGCGTTGCAGATATCCTTCCTGCACCAATTCCTGCAAAGCCCGGATCACGGTCATCTTGCTGGCGTTAAATCGTTCAATGAGAGACGCTTCCGACGACAGCTGTTCCCCCTCTCGCAGAGTTCCTGCATCGATCTCTTTTCGAAGGACTTCTTTAATTTGTATGTACTTGGGAATTCGGTCAAAAAAATCCGGCATAATAATCCATTCCTGTGATGAAATATCATGCGGGGAGGGGAAGAAAGACCGGAATCGAATTTGTCTCTTTCTCCAAATCCCGTCACTGAACAATCTGGCTAACTTTGCGGGACAAGGGACGGGTGAAGAATCGCTCTCACACGACTGCGTCCGCCCAGTGTCTGTCCTTCCAGAAAAAAACGATTAACAAATCAAACGGATATGTAGTGTAGAGGAGATTAAATTAAAAATAAAGACTTTTCTATTTTATGGGTCAAAAAAATTGCCCTTGCGGTAAAAATATTCATTTTACGTCATTAGTGCACAAACCGAAAAATAGAGATTTCACTTGATTCAATTCGCTTTCCGTTCGCCGGTGTCTATTTGACGGATCAAAGGAATCAGGTTGCTCAGATAATCGAAAGCGGAATAGAGCGTCACCACGCAGGCGATTCCCATCAGGCAGTTCGAAATAGTATAAAGCGAGGCATCCAACGCCGGGTAGGATAATGCCAGAATTCGGAGAATCAGAATGATAATTATGACATTGGCTTGTAGTACCGCTTTAATTTTCCCGCTCCACCGGGCCGCCAGAACGATACCGCGGTACGCGCATACGGTCCGCAGCGTGGAAATGACCGAATCCCGGTACAAAATCGGGAGTACTAAAAAGAGAGAGACCTGCCGTTCCACCGCCAGACAGAGAAAAATGGTATCCCGGTATATACTATCGGCCATTGGATCGAGAATCTTGCCGAAATCGGTTACCTGACCGCGTTTGCGCGCCATATACCCATCGAAGAGATCGGTCAGTTCCGAGAGGATAACGATGACTAAAACCCAATAGCGCGAAATAGGGCTGTCGTTCAGGAAAAGCACCGCCAAAACCGGAGTAAGCATTAAACGGATGGAAGTGAGAAAATTGGGCAGATTCATCATGAAATCATGACTCTCCACTGGGTGGTTTCGAATATTCCGGCGTTGAATCGCCGGTATGCTTGGAGGCTAAATAACCGTAATGCATCAGGGCGAGAATGGTGGCGGCGGCGGTGGCGTATTCCAATCCCCATAAAAAAGCATAGGGTGGCAGGAG
>CAZFOX010000647.1:0-3515 GCA_964520565.1 uncultured bacterium
TATTCCTAAATGACTGATTGCGCCATTGAGCGCATCGATTTCTGTATGCCGCCCTTTTTGTAAATCCCGAAGCATGGATGGGAAATGTGCAGCTGTTGGGGGAACCATCTTCTGGTAGAAATCGTTCTGATAGTCGGTTGCATTTGGCCAAAACTGGCGGATTCCACAATGAGTTGTGACGGTAAACGCTTCTTGAATAATTTGGTTCATGATGGCGCGAGTATGTTCATGGTTCGCCAAGTCTCCATACTTGACACCCAGCAAGGCTCCGAGGGGATTCAAGGCTGCATTATACAGGATTTTAGCCCATATGTATTGTTCAAGCTGATTCGTGACTTCGACGGGAATTCCTGCTTCGCGCATCGGGAAAGTAATCGATTCTAATTGATCCAGAGAGTATTCATTCTTGTAATGACCCAGGCGAATCGCGTCGGCGTGGACGGTGACGCGTACGATTCCCGGATCAAGTAATTCCACTCCAGTAATAACACGAGCGCCTAATGTTTGATGCCAACCGATTTTATCTGCAATGATTTGACAATTGCCAAAGCCATTCTGGCAGGAAATAACCAGAGTGTTATCGTGGATGAATGGGAGACAGGTTTGGATGGCCTGAAGGGTATCAAATGCTTTAACGGTAATGAAAATTTGATCGAAAACTCTTCGATCGTTTGGGATATCATCGAGGGTTTCATAGGCGGGTTGGGGATTGATTTGATAATCGCCCCAAACTCCGGAGATTTGAATTCCCTGTTTTTGTAGGCCTTCGATATTCCATTTGCGTCCTATGAAAACCACGGAATGGCCTGCACGAGCCAATAAACCGCCCAGCAAGGTTCCTACAGCGCCTGCGCCGAAAATGAGATACCGGATCATGGTTTCTGCGATTCTTTCTTGCGAGATTCGGAAGCCCGGTATAAGAGAAAAAGCCCCAACCGGGGCTTTTGCTTAAAATCCATGATCGACGAACTGGCTAATCGCATTAAACCGGTCAGGCCGCGGGTAAGACAGATACCGTGTGCCGGTTCCGCTTGACTTCGAATTTCACAATGCCGGTAATGAGGGCAAATAGAGTATCATCGCCGCCTTTTCCCACGTTTTCTCCGGGATGGATGCGGGTTCCCCGTTGACGGACGAGGATTGATCCAGCGCTTACGGTTTGTCCGCCGAATCGTTTAACGCCAAGCCGTTTCGCATTACTATCGCGACCGTTTTTCTGTTTACCGCCACCGCTTTTTACGTGAGCCATTTCATTAATTCTCCATATCCCAAGAATATCCGGGAAATTTTAGCCACCTCCACCTATCTCATCAAGTGGCCTGTCGAGAATTTAAGATCAAAATGCTTGGGTAGATATCTGGGTAATTAATGATACTCTAACAGAGGGTTGCTAGAGTTATGAAAAAAGAAAGTCGGGATTGGTTCGATATAGGATCTCGAGGCAGTATCATGAAATCCCTTTTTCAGAAATTGCCAATGGATTATTGCTGCAAGAGGAAAGATATACTTCTTGCGCAACGGATATTGATTCATGTGGCGATGCTCCGTTATTTTCGGCGGGATAACCGGCGAACAGGGTTTTTTCCCCATCGGGTGATGCGATTGATCCGGCGAGCGGGAAACAGGCTTGAGAATTTAAATCAATCTATCCTGCAAAATAAAATAAAGCATCGAAGAAAATTGAAAGCCGCATTGGACCGGTCTTTAAAACGGCTCAATCATCTTTTGTCTTCTTCCAATGGGAAAGACAAAAAGATTCTTCAAGGCCAAATTCGCTATCTCCAATCGTTGGTTGATATTCGTAAGTCGATCTACTTGTAAATGTTATTCATGATTTGATCGATTGTTTCCTTGTGAGAGAAATTCATGGTAGATTTCTGTTTCCCTCAAGAGTTGCTGGAAGGTGTTTTTTCCCAAGAACCGGTTTCTTTGGCGGGGAAAAAAATTTTGGCGGAACAATATCATATTGTTTTAGCGCGGGAAGCTGGAACGCGGAACGGAAGCGATATCGAGGATTTGCATAAAATGCGGGTAGCAACCCGTCGTATGCGATCTCTTTTGAAATCAACCAAGAATTTTTACGATCCCAATCGAATACAGACTCTTCGGGCCGATTTGCGCCGATTAGGGCGTTTGTTGGGCGAAGTCCGGGACATGGATACGCTTGTATTATTTCTGGAGCGTTCTTTCCCTCAATTTTCCCAATCCGTCCAGGACACAATATTGAAACTCATTGGGGATTGTTTGCTGATTCGAGGGGAAAAATTGTAGGCATTGAACCAGGAATTAAGCGGTTCCTGGTATACGAATCTGAAACAGTCGATCGAGGTATTTTTGAGAGAACATACGGAAGATGAAAAGGAACAACCGCCGGTCTATTCCGTGGTTCCTTCCCTAATCGAAAATCACTATGACAAAGTACTTACCAAACGAGAAGGGATTCATGAAGCCAGTTTGGAAGACCTGCATCGCCTGCGCATTTATTTTAAGAGACTACGGTATCTTTGCGAGTTTTTTTCTGCCTGCTATGGCAAGTCGTTAAAGGAATTGATCGGGGAGTTTGTCGAATTTCAGGACGTATTAGGGGATGTCCAGGACTATTATCGACAATCGCTTTTTTTGCAGTCGCTTAGCGCGGGAACACCATCCGCAAACCAATCGATCTCCAATTCGCCTGCGATCGATCGACTCATTGATTTTTTGGAGCAATCCATCGAGCGGGAACGACAAAAATTTCTGGAACGTTGGGAAGGATATTGCTTGCCGGAAAACGATATCCGGATTCGCTATATCATCCGCAACGATAGGATTTAGCCGTCATGGCCAAGTATCCCCATCCAGTCATAAACGCAATTCCTCCAATGGGTGTGACTGCGCCCAGCCAACGTATTTCGGTGATAGCCAAAAGGTATAAACTTCCCGAAAAGAAAAGAATGCCGATTGTCCATGCCCAGGCGGCTCGAGATGTCCAGCGATTCAGCCATAGAGAAGAATTGGATACACTAATGGCCAGTAAGGCCAGTGCATGAATCGCCTGGTAGCGAACGCCGATTTCAAATATGACCAACATATCCGGTTGGAGACGTGTTTTCAGGCCATGAGCAGCCAATGCACCCAGTGCCACACTGAGGCCGCCCACGATGCAGGCTGCCAGGAAGAAGCCTTGTTGACGATTCATCGATTTTCTCTCCTGAAAGGGTATTCCTATAATCCGCCACTTGTGAGGGATGCGGTTTCAAGGCAGTATATCCCCCGTATATAATAAAATCACGGAATTGACGCTCTGAATCTCATGTCTCAATCTCGTCCTCGAATCCTGGTAACCAATGACGATGGTATCCATTCACCCGGTCTTTCCGCTCTGGCGGACGCCATGCGGGAAATTGGAGAAGTGATTATTATCGCTCCCGATCGAGAACGCAGCGCCGTCTCGCATTCGTTCACCATGAATCACCCCATCCGGGTTCAAAATTTGGGGGAGAGTGTATGGGTCATTGATGGAACGCCGGCGGATT
>CAZFOX010000648.1:0-3510 GCA_964520565.1 uncultured bacterium
AAATAGAATAATCCCCAGCGCCAGGGAAAGCAGTAGGCGGGGTGCACGGGGAGTCAAGCGGGCGATGGCATAGGCCGGGAAACAGGCCAGAAAGAGAAAAACCATTCGATATAGAGAAGACAACCGTTCCCATGTCATTACCCGGTTGATATCCGTCATTCCCGATTCGCTCAGCCGTTTTTGTATATCCACACCGAAAAGATCGTTCGTCAAGCGAATTGTGCCATCGCTCGACAGACCGGCCAGAATGGGAATGCCCACCATCGCGAGCGTTGCGAGCAAAACAGCGAACAGCGCGAGTACCGATAAATAACGGATGGTTTTAACGGTTAGAGAACATTGTTGGATTCTTTCAAATGCGCGGTTTCCCCAATATTCCACGCCCAACGATGCCAGTACGCAGATGGGAGCCAGGTAATAGGGAAGGTACTTGGCCGGAGCGCGAAAATTGCCGAATCCCGGCAATTGAAATAAAAGCGCATAAACCGGATTCCCTCTTCCCCAGGCAAACAACAATCCCAGAAAAGCTATAAGCGCCAGTGGAATGACGGCGGGAATCCGTCTGCCGGTTCGAAAGAACGCCGCCAGAGCGGCCAATGGAACCCAGAAACCCGCATAGGCGCACGACCAATAGACGAAACTGTCGTAATGGGTTCCCCGGATCATCGTTCCATAATAATCCGGTGCGAAGAGAGTGACGAGACGGTGCGGCGCGAAGGAAAACTCTGTCGCCATCGACAAATCGAGAGAGGCGGCGCGGTTGGCTTCGCCGAAGTACTGCAAAGTGGGCATCAGCTGCACACCCGCCATCGCGATGCCGAACAACAAAAACGTTGACCAGACACCTATGCGGACAAACGACGCGAGATAATTGGGTCGATCCTTGAAACGTTCCGCACCGATTCCCAAAAACAAGCAGAACAGAAAACTGAAAACCAGCGAATAAAACGTCATCTGAGGATGACCGCAGAGAAAATGCAGGCAGGCGATGAAGGTTCCCGCCAGCGCCCAGGGCAAGCGGCTGCTTCGCGTCAGCACAAAACCGGCTGTCGCCCACAGCATCCAGGGAACCCACGCCGCCCCGGCGTAAGTCAGATGGTTTCCCGCGGGAATATGAATCATGGTGAAACCGTTCAATCCATACGCGATGCCCGCGATAGCGGATGGAAATGGCGAAGCGCCGCAGATACGGGCTAAAAAATACGCCCCGCATCCCGCCAGCGCGAGGTGCAGCAGAAGCGACAGCCCGTAAAACCACTCCATCGGAAAGAAGAACAGCAACAGATCGAGCGGATAGAAAACCGCGGATTGCATGTTGGCCAGAAAAGGCGCGCCGCCAAATGTATAAGGATTCCAATAGGGAATCTCGCCCGATGCGAGCATGGCGCGGGTGTAACACTTCCAGGGATAAAACTGGAGGGGGATATCGCCCCGGAAGGGTACGGCGCCTTGCCAAAACATTGACTGCCCAAACAAGGCGATCGCCCCTAAAACCAACGCCAGCGCCGCGAAATCCCGTTTCATATAATCGACTGCCTTCCCTATTGTCCTATCGTATCGTATGGAACTTACTCCCGCATACTCTACACGAAGTAAATTCAAACGGGCAAGAAGCGTTCTCCCGAATCAAGGTGAAATGGATGATAAAGGCTCCATTTTTCCGTATAAATGGATTATAAAAGGAGAATGACAATCGATCATCCTGGAGGATACTCATGAAGATTTCTTCTCTACCGGTTCTATTCTCTTTTTTTCCGATTCTGCTGAGCGGTGTTATCGTTTGTTCGGAGGAATCCGGATTCTCGCTCGATCGTCCCTTTCATTATGCCGTCTGTCCCAGTTCGGACGGCAATCCCCGCAACAGCGAAGCGGATGTTATCGAATTGCGCGACGGGACATTGCTGCTGGCCTGGAGTAAGTTTTCCGGCAGCGCCGACCACGCCCAGGCGGTCATTGCGGCGAAGAAGAGCCGCGACGGTGGGATCACCTGGGGAGAGGAATTCGTGCTTCAGGAAAACATCGGCCGTCAGAATGTGATGAGCGTTTCGCTTTGGCGTATTCGATCCGGGAAAATTCTTTTCTTTTTCCTGCAGAAAAACGCCGACGACGATCTGCAACTTTACGTACGCGAAAGCCTGGACGAGGCGCAGACCTGGTCGGAACCGTTGCGCGTCACTCAGGGGCCGGGCTATCACATCATGAATAACGCCCGTCTTTTGGAACTTCAGGATGGACGCCTGCTGGCTCCAATCGCCTATTGCCCCGATATCGGGAAGGATTACGACAAGCAGGTTTGTTTTTGTTACCTTTCGGATGACGAGGGGAAAACATGGAAAAAAGCCTCCGGAGAAGTTCGCCATCCCGATACCGCCTGCATGGAACCGGGTCTGATCGAACGTGCTGATAAGTCGATCTTGATGATTATTCGTACGAAACTGGATCGTATCTATCAGAGTGTCAGTACCGATCGAGGCGAAACCTGGTCGGAACCCGAACCGATGGAACTGGTCTCGCCCGCTTCTCCCGCCACGATTACGAATATACCCGGGAGCGAGGATATGATGATTGTCTGGAACAACAATCCCCTGGGCAATAAAGCCGGGTGGCAAAGCCGAACGCCTTTAACAGCCGCTATCAGCCGCGATGGCGGTAAACACTGGGAAAACTTCCGGAATATCGCCGACGATCCCGATTCCGGATACGCCTATACGAGCATCACGATTTCCGGAAAACGAGCCCTGCTTACGTATTATCATTGGAAAAAAGGGAAACCCAATTTCGAGGGTACCGACCTGATTTTCCATTCCATCCCAATAGCCTGGTTCTATGGAAAATAGGTCTCCCCATTTTCGTAAGGCGAGTCTTACAAGGAAGTGCGGGAATCAAAGTGTATCGACAGCGCGAGTTTCCAATCTTTTATGGATAGTAATGCCTATCCATAAGAAAAGAAACGAAGCGATAACGGCGAAAGGTATCCCGAAGGAGAATACAATCTGGCGTTGTATTTCTATGGAACCGGTTGCATCGATTTGCGATGCGAGAATCGCATAACGGTACCATTCCAGAATTCCCGCCATCGGATTGAGAAAGTATAGGGCATACCAGTACGAATCGGACAGTTTGTAATAGACCTCGGCGGCGTCGTACAACACCGGCGAAACATAGAACCAAACAAAGACCAGAAATTCCATAACCTGGGTGGTATCCCGGTACAAAACGTTCCATATCGATGTCATCAAACATAAACCGAACAAAAAAGCGGTCTGGACGGCAATGACCAACGGCAGCTGCAGGAGCGCGAATGTCGGATGAGTACCGCTGAGAAGGTAAATCGCTGGAATGACGGCCAGCAGGGAAAACAGAAAATTCACCAGATTGGCCAATACTACCGATGCGGGAAACACGCTACGGGGGCAATAGACTTTCTGAATCAAGCCGGCATTCGTCAATAATGAATGAACGCCCTCCAGAAGAGCCGTCGAAAAGTAAAACCAGGGCATGTAGGCCGCC
>CAZFOX010000649.1:0-3509 GCA_964520565.1 uncultured bacterium
GGAAAGATAGTGAATGCCGACGGAAACGCCAACCGTACCGCCGCCATGACCTTCAACCGCCTCGTCGATCTCCGGTTCGACGCCCAAAATCCACGGACTCGCGGCCGCCATCTTCCGGCAGGGATCGTTCGGCCGCTCGAAGCGGCTCTTCTAGGGGCGGTCTCTTCCGCTGTTTTCGTTTTCGGCGCATGGATGTTGAATTCGCTTGCGTTTTCCCTTTCACCCGTCGCCTTGGCTGTGATCTGCGGTTATTCCTTCTGTAAGCGCTTCACCGCTTTGTCGCATTTCGTTCTGGGATTTTCTCTCGCCATTGCGCCAGTCGGCGCATGGATCGCCGTGACTGGTTCGTTCGCTCTCCCTCCATTGATCCTGGCGCTGGGAGTGCTTCTTTGGGTGGCGGGTTTCGATATCATTTACGCCTTGCTCGATGAGGAATTCGATCGCCAAACGGGTTTGCATTCCCTGGTGGTGGCGCTGGGTTGTTCTCAGGCGTTGCGTGTGGCGTTTGTTTCCCATCTGGCGAGTGTCGTAATCATTGGCGTTTTTGGTTTGTTGACCGGGATGGGTTGGATTTATGGCGTTGGAATCCTGGCTTTCGCCGTCTTGATCGTATACGAACACGCCCTCGTTCGCCCCGGCGACGCCGCCCGAATCAACAGGGCTTTCTTCCATGTTAACGGCATCATCAGCATCGGCTTGTTCTGTATGACATTCCTCGATATCTACAATAATCGTAGGATGGGACAAAGCGAAGCGTGTCCCATCGAAACCACGAAAGCAATATACCAAAATGGACAAAGCGAAGCGTGTCCCATCGAAACCACGAATGCTGGAGCGGGTGGGATGGGACAGAGCGAAGCGTATCCCATCAAAACCACCTAACGTATAACGTATGGAGTTTCACTTGCAAGAATTCACCAATCCCCCAATCGATTCGCCGGTTGAAAAAAAAATCCCCTTCTTTCAGCCCGCCTTATCGTGCCTCCAACTTGCGTTGCGTTTCCTCGCCGATTTTCTGATCGCCATCCTCATCGGTGCTCTTTTCTTTCTGCCTCTCTATCCGTTTATACACAATTCCGAATACGAACTTCTTTTTGCCGCCCTCTTTACTCAATTGGGATTACTCATCGTTTTTATTTACCGGCTGAATCGATTGCGCAAGATCGGTCAACCGCTTTTCGGCCTCTGGGAAGGCCCGGTCCGTCCGGCTCTTCGCTGGGGGGTTGCCATCGGTCTTCTCCTGTTTGCTCTCAACGTTCTCCACGGCATGGCGCTGGAATTCTGGACAGATTTCGATCTTACGGAAAACAATCCCTGGATGGAAATTCAGGATTTCTCCCCCATCGCCCGGTATGGAACCTTATTGGTCGGGGGAATCGTAGCCCCGGTTGTGGAAGAATTTCTTTTACGGGGTCTGATGTTTGGCGCATTTGCGGCTCTCGGTTACCCATTGACCGGCGCTTTTTTCACTACGATCCTCTTCATTTTTCTCCATCTGGATCCCGTCAACAGCCTTGCCTACGCCATGCTCGGATTTGGATTTATTTGGGTATACTGGCGAACCCGCAACCTGGCATCCGCCATCCTCGCTCATGCGATCAACAATCTTGTCGGTTTCTTCTTGATTCTCCTGCCATAGTAATACCTCACTCTTATCGTCTCTCCGGCTTTTCGCCATTCCGATTTTCTTGTTATATAATATATTGACGAAAGATGAATGGTGATCAAATAGCACTCTTCCGCATGGAGCCGATTGGATGAATTCATCAAATACAGGTATTTCGAACGCGTTTACCCTGGTGGAACTGCTGGTGGTGGTGGCCATTATCAGCATTCTCGCCTCCATCGCTCTGCCTAACTTCCAACATGCTCAGGTTAAAGCCCGCGTCACCGCCGCGGCAGCCGAAATGATGAGCCTCTCCACCGCCATCGAAGCCTACCAACTCGACCACAATACCTACCCTCTCGATGGGAACGATTATTTCGAAAAAACCGAAGACCTTTTCGATCAACGGTTTACACAACGTGTTTTAACTACCCCCACAGCCTATATCTCCGAAATCCCCGAAGATGAATTTCATAAAAAACAGGTCGAACTGCACGATCCGGCCGTCGAACGTTTCTTCCGTTCCCGCCCCCCATACCCATACGTTTATATGAGTAAGGATAGTTTCTTGGTCAATCAGGGTTCGCCCAAGGCTTATTTCATTTTCAGTCTGGGTCCCGATATCGATTTTGACAACCATTCCAACCGTCCCGAAGATTTTCTCCTCTACGATCCTTCCAACGGCGTGATCTCCGATGGCGATATCCTCCGGAAAGGTCCTTGATTTGTTTTCTTATATGCCAGAGATTCAGTCGATTATGCGAATATGTAAAAAAATGTCAAAACGGGGCCGGATAGTTTTTTTTGTTTCCGCATGCGTTGCTCGCGGGTATAATCTATTGTATAGTTAACAACATTAACCCAAAAATCGATATTTAATCAAATAAAGGGAGCGAATGAATATGCGTCTGTCTTTTAAGAGAATGGCTGGTTTTACACTCATCGAACTTCTTATCGTCGTCGCCATCATCGGCATCTTGGCTGCCATCGCCGTACCGAACTTCCTCAACGCCCAGCTGCGTGCCAAAGTCGCCCGCTGCTACGCCGATATGAAGGCGACGTCCACTTCCATTCAGATTTTCGGCACTGAACGCGGTAAAATGCTGGTCGATATCCGCGACGACGATACCACCATCGGCACGGACCGAATCCAGAAGGACTTCAATGGAGTAGGTTGGAACGGTGGCAGCGGAAACCGTAACAACCTGGCCGTTCTTTCTCCTCTGACATCTCCCATCTCCTATATGTCGTCGATTCCCAAATCTCCTTTCTTCCCCGCTCGTTTGTTCACCAACACCAGCGGCAACAACGAAGCCTTTGGCCGCGTGGGCAACGACGTGTATGGATACTGGGATAATGACCCCGAAATCGCCGAAGGCGCGGGCAACGACCACACCGACTGGAATCTCGGTATGCTGGGACGTTACGTGCCTCGCCTAAAACCCTGGGATTTCATCCTCATCGCCTTCGGCCCCTCGGCGGATGCGGCTACCACGCTCAACACCGGCCTTCCCTATCAGCCAACCAACGGCCTCGTGAGCAACGGCGAAATCTTCATCACCAATGGCGGCGTCAATAACGAAAACGCTTCTGATAAGGGAAATATCTGATTCGTCGGCTTCTTTCACCGGCAATCCGTTCTTCTGTCATCCATAAATCTCTCCGCTTAAAAAACGGAGAGATTTTTTTTATTCCCTCTTTTTTCTCTTCCGATCATGCGATAGAATCGATTGGAACGGTTCTCAAAAGCCTGTGTATTAATTTGCGCGTTCCGGCTTCGAAAAACCGGTCTTTTCTATCTTTTTTGCTAATCCTTTTAGTTAGAAATTCCCTCTCCCGCCGTGAAAGGGTTTGGGTGAGGGAAAGGAGAAAACACAGAACCCGTCGTAACGACTTTCTCAAT
>CAZFOX010000650.1:0-742 GCA_964520565.1 uncultured bacterium
TTTCCCTTCCCCACTGGGAAACAATCGGGGGGAGAGGGGGGATTATCTCCCTCGGTCTGCGGGCGGGGACGCCCGCGCTCCTTTTTTTCCCCTTTCCTACGGCGTGGAACGGCAGGCGAGAAGGAATTATCTCCCTCGGTCTGCGGGCGGGGACGCCCGCGCTCCATTGATTCTCTTCCCCACGGGGAGAGAATCGGGGGGAGAAGAAGAAAGGGCGCGAATCCGTTATATCATTGGAGTTGCTCAACCAGCCCCAAATAATGGAAATGCAGGTCTCTTTAAATGACGAAACAGCAAAAAGTCATCCACGAAAATTCGATCCACAAGACTTCGTGGCTCGATCCAGGTAACTGGTACAAGATATAGTGTAAGTTTCGTCTTCAAGACACTTTTTGCCGGATTATCGTAAATACTTTGCAGGTTCCACAGGCGTTCTGAGAGATCAACTTGCAGAACCGCCTTGAAAGAAAATAGCCGGAGAGCGACGTACTTTTTCGAACGGGGCTAATTTTTCTTTATCCGGAATTGATTGGGCGAAATTCCACAGCGCGACATCACCCGGTATAATGCTTCCCGCGTCAATCCGGCTTCCTGGGCGGAAATCCGGACATCGCCGCCATTCTTCTCCAACAAGGCACTCAGATAACAGCGTTCCGCTTCCAGAATGGCTTCGTCGCGGAAAGTCTTGAAATCCTTGTCCGCGATCGAGATAGAATCGAGAGTGGCGACCGGCGGTTCCTTG